>NZ_JBLVOH010000163.1:26337-32049 GCF_053543675.1 Microbacterium umsixpiens | reverse complement strand
TGGGTGGGGTGGGGGTCAGGCGGCCAGCGCCAGGGATCGACGGTGGCTGACGCGGTGGCCGACCCAGAAGCCGATCGCCACGAGTCCGGCCAACGCGATACCGAGGATCCAGGGCAGGATCGACGGCGCGGCTCCGGCCGTCGCGGTGGCGAGCGTGCCGGATCCTTCCGCGATCAGGCCGTTGCCCTCGGCGAGGTCGGCGGCTCCGGCTTCGAGCTTGTCGCCACCCGCGGCGAGGTCTCCCGACCCCTGTGCCACGGCATCGGCTCCGACGGCCAGCCTTCCGATGCCCGCGTCGAGATCACCGGCTCCGGACTGCAGCGTGCCGATACCGGTTGCCAGCGTGGTCGCGCCGTCGTTCAGCCGGGTCGCACCGGCGCTGAGGTTCGAGGTTCCGGCGTACAGCGAGGAGGCTCCGGAAGAGAGCGTCTGCAGTCCCGATGCCAGCTTGGCGGCCCCCGCCGAGAGCTGTGCGGTACCGGACTTCAGGGTCTGCGCCCCGGCGGCGAGGGCGGGGGCTGCCTGGGGGGCGACGAGGGCGACGGTCCCGGGCCACCCCTGCGTGGGATCACCGTTCACGATCGCCCCGACACCGGCCGTGACGCGCGTCGCACCGTCTGCGGCGCCGACGAGTCCCTGTGCGAGCGCGGGGGCCGCCGCCGTCGGTGCCGCCATCGCATCCACCTGCCTGTCGACACCGTCGGCGAGAGCAGCGAGCCCCTTCAGCTGCGCGTTGTCCGGGTCCGCCGCCGACATCGCGGCGAGGGCATCACGGAGCTGCTGGGAGTTGCCGGGGGCGGTAGCGGCCAGACCCTGGAGGGCAGTCTTCGTGTCGGGGTGGGCGAGGGTGCGCACCGAGGGGGTCACGCCGGCGGTCAACGTGTCGCTCAGGGTGGTCGCACCGGCGAGCACGGCGTTCGTGTATCGATGCGCACCGTCGACCCCAGCCGCGAGCTTCGCTGCTCCCGTCGCGACGGTCTGCGCTCCGGCATCCGCCTTCGCCATCTTCGACGCGAGCTCCTGGGCTCCGGCGAACGCGGTCTGCGCTCCCCCGCTGACCCTGCCCGCGCCGTCCACGGCCGAGGCCGCGCCCGTGGCGAGACTTCCGGTGCCCTCCGCGAGAGTCGTCGCGCCGGTCGCTGCCTTCGTGGCCCCGTCGCTCACCTTCTGCGAGCCGTCCTGCGCGCTGGCCGCGCCGGACGCGAGGTCGTCGCTGCCTTCCGCGAGCTGATCGGCGCCGTCCGAGAGGTCGGCGGCACCCGCGGCGAGCTCGGACGAACCGCTCTTCGCCGACGTGGTCCCGTCGGCGAGTTCGGAGGCGCCGGCGGCGATCTTGTTCGTCACCACGAAGAACAGGATCACCATCGTGGCCAACAGCAGGCTGAGCACGATCACGGCGATGCGCATGCCGTTGCCGTGCGCGTGGGGTTTCGTACTCGTCATCGAGGACTCCCGGGGGTCAGTGGCGTCGTTGCCACGGGCGACTGTATGGGCGCGCCGGTACGCGACCCACGGATTTGCCGTTCGAAACCAAGTCTCAGAGTCGCTGGGACTCAGTTTCTTGTCGTGAGTCCACAAACGTGGCCCGGTAGCCCTTGTCGCTCCCCGGAAAACCAGCCGTAACATCGCGGACTCACTGCCCGCCTACTCTCATGCCCATGGCGAAGCAGAAGACACCCGCGTGGTCGGAGGACGGACTCAACTTCCGCACCCGCAAGTGGGTGCGCCCCGAAGATCTCAACGCGAACGGCTCGCTGTTCGGCGGCAGCCTGCTGAAGTGGATCGACGAGGAGGCGGCGATCTACGCGATCGTGCAGCTGGGCAACTACCGCGCGGTCACCAAGCACATCTCGGAGATCAACTTCGAGGCGTCGGCGGTGCAGGGCGACCTGATCGAGATCGGCCTGCAGGCCACACATTTCGGCACGACGTCATTGACCATGCGCGCGGTCGCCCGCAACATGATCACGCGCAGGCGCATCCTCACGATCGAGAAGATCGTGTTCGTCAGCCTCGACGAAGACGGGGTGCCGACGCCGCACGGCTACCGCGAGATCACCTACGACCGCGACCGGATGCCCACCGAGCGCATCGCGACCGGGACGATCCGGCTTCCCTCACTCTGAGCGGCGACGGCCGCGAACGCCTGAGACAGATCGGCGATCAGATCGTCGACGTCTTCGAGGCCGATCGACAGACGCAGCACATCGGCGGCAGGACGTGCCTCGGGCGGCACCGGGCGGTGCGTGAGCGCGGCCGGATGCTGGATCAGCGAGTCGACCCCGCCGAGCGAGACCGCATGCGTGAACAGCGTCGTCGCCGTCGTGACGGCGGATGCCGCGGCGAACCCGCCCCGCATCCGCATCGCGATCATCGCGCCCGTGCCGCGCATCTGCCGCTCGAGGATGCCGCGCGGGTCTCCGTCGAGCCCCGGATAGAAGACCTCGGCGACCTCGGGACGATCGATCAGCCACTGCACCACCCGCCGCGCGCTCTCCTGCTGGTGCCGCACCCGCACCGGCAGGGTGGTGAGACCGCGGTGCAGCAGGTACGCCCCGAGCGGATGCAGGAGCCCCCCGGTCACCGCCCGCACGCGGCGCAGCGCCTCCGCGGTCTCTTCGCTGCAGGCGACGACTCCGGCGATGACATCGCCGTGGCCGCCGAGGTATTTGGTCGCGCTGTGCAGTGACATCGCGGCGCCCAGGTCGATCGGGTTCTGCAGGATCGGGGTCGCGAACGTGTTGTCGACCACGACCGGCACGGAACCCGCCTGGCGCACCACGTCGGCGATGTCGGCGATGTCGAGCGTGGGGTTCGCGGGGGTCTCGACGACCACGAGCCCGGTGTCGGACCGCATGGACGCGGCCACCTCGTCGGGGTGGCAGTACGTCGTCTCGACGCCGAGCAGACCGGACCCGAGCAGGTGGTCGGTGCCACCGTAGAGCGGACGCACCGCGACGACGTGGCGTGCGCCGGTCGCCCCCGTGTGCGCGAGGATCACGGCCGTCATCGCCGCCATGCCCGAGGCGAAGGCCACCGCAGCCTCGGCATGCTCGAGCTCGGCGAGCGCCTCTTCGAAGCGGGCGACCGTCGGGTTCCACAGTCGCGCGTAGACCATGCTGCCGTCGGCGGGCGGCCGGCCTCCCGTGGCCATGGCCTCGTAGGAGTCGCCTCCGCGCTCGATGTCGGGCAGCGGGTTCGTGGTCGACAGGTCGATCGGCAGCGCGTGGACCCCGAGACCCTCGAGATCGGAGCGCCCGCTGTGGACGGCGACGGTGTCGGGATGCAGCGGTGCAGTCATGCCTCCACGTTGCCGGAATCACGAGGAATCCGCAGGGACTCGACAGAAGCCGCCAGAAAATTGCCTCTGACCGCTATTCTGTGCAGCATCCGGCATCCGAAAGGCGAGCACCTTGGCGAAAGCGCAACTCGACGAGATCGACCTCGAACTGCTGGCGGTCCTCACCCGTGACGCCGAGACGACCAACAAGGCCCTGGCGCACCGGCTCGGCCTCGCCGAGTCGACGTGTGCGCACCGCGTGCGGGCGCTGCGCGAGCGGGGCGTGATCCGCGACACCCGCATCCGCATCGACGGGGCGGCCCTCGGCTTCCCCCTGCAGGCGATCATCAAGGTGCGCCTCGCCAATCACACCGGCGCCAAGGTGACCGCGCTGTTCGACGCACTCGCGAGCGTCCCGCGGGTGCTGCAGGTCTTCCATGTGGCAGGAGTCGACGACTTCCTGGTGCACGTGGCGGTGCAGGACGCGACCGCCCTCCGCGACATCGTGCTGGAGCACATCACGGTGCACCCGGTCGTGCGCGGCACCGAGACCCAGCTCGTGTTCGAGCTGCGCGACGGTCCGGGCGTCCTGCCGCGGTGACCCCGGGATCCGGGTGACCTGCGCGAAGATGGAACGCACGTCCGCACCGGAGCAAGGGAGCACCATGAGCCGCAGCGCCACCGCCGCCACGCACACCATTCGCGAGATGCGCGACTTCCTCTTCGCGAACGCCACCGACTACGCCGCGGCCCGTGCGGGGTTCGCCTGGCCTGAGGTCGACGAGTTCAACTTCGCACTCGAGTGGTTCGACGTGATCGCCGGCGAGAACCCCGACCGGCCGGCCGTGCAGATCGTCGAGGCCGACCTGAGCCTGCGCACCTGGACCTACGGCGAGCT
Source organism: Microbacterium umsixpiens (assembly GCF_053543675.1). Classification (NCBI taxonomy): domain Bacteria; kingdom Bacillati; phylum Actinomycetota; class Actinomycetes; order Micrococcales; family Microbacteriaceae; genus Microbacterium; species Microbacterium umsixpiens. The sequence continues at coordinate 27,871 of NZ_JBLVOH010000163.1, read as the reverse complement.
CTCGACGCGCTCCGATCAGGTCGCGGCCTGGCTCACCGGTCTCGGCATCCGCCGCGGCGACCACGTGATCGTGATGCTCAACAACACGATCGAGCTGTGGGAGGTGATGCTGGCGATCACGAAGATCGGCGCCGTGTCGATCCCGACCTCGACCCTGCTCTCCGCCTCCGATCTCGCATACCGCGTCGAACACGGTCGAGCCGGCGCGGTCGTCACCCTCGGCCCGCTCGCCGATCGGCTCGCGGACATCGCCCCCGGCATCCTCCGCATCGGCGTCGGCGACGGCATCCCCTCCGAGTGGGCGCGCTTCACCGACTCGACCGCCGCACCGATCGCCTTCGAGCCCGACGGCCCGACCCCCGCGACCGACACCGCCCTGCTCTACTTCACCTCGGGCACCACGAACCGGCCGAAGCTCGTGCAGCACACCCACGTCTCCTACCCGGTCGGGCACCTTTCGACCATGTGGTGGCTCGGCGTGCGCCCCGACGACGTGCACCTCAACATCTCGTCCCCCGGCTGGGCGAAGCATGCGTGGTCGAGCTTCTACTCCCCCTTCCTGGCCGAGGCGACCGTGTTCGTCTACAACTACGACCGCTTCGACGCGAACACCCTCATGCAGGTCATGGACACCCATCACGTGTCGACGTTCTGCGCGCCGCCGACCGTGTGGCGGATGTTGATCCAGGCCGACCTCGCGCGTCTCACCCACCCGCCGCGCGAACTCGTCGGAGCGGGCGAGCCGTTGAACCCCGAGGTCATCGACCGCGTGCGCGAGGCCTGGGGCGGCACGATCCGCGACGGGTTCGGACAGACCGAGATGACGGCCTGCATCGGCAACTCCCCCGGCCAGCCCGTCAAGGTCGGGTCGATGGGACGCCCGCTGCCCGGCTACCCGGTCGTGCTCCTCGACCCGGTCACCGGAGACGTCGTCGAGAGCGAGGGGGAGATCGCGCTCGACCTGTCGCAGCCGCCGCTCGGACTCATGGCCGGGTACTACGACGACCCCGCGAAGACGGCCGAGTCCCGGGCGGGCGGCTTCCACCACACCGGCGACATCGCGGTGCGCGACGACGACGGCTACCTCATGTACATCGGTCGCTCGGACGACGTGTTCAAGGCCTCCGACTACAAGATCTCCCCGTTCGAACTCGAGTCGGTGCTGCTCGAGCACGACCTGGTGATCGAGGCGGCCGTGATCCCGAGCCCCGACCCCACGCGTCTGGCCGTGCCGAAGGCGTACGTCTGCCTGACCCCGGATGCCACCGACGGCGCGGAAGACGCGGCTCGCGCGATCTTCGCCTACGCGCACGACCGCCTGTCGTCGCACCTGTGGGTGCGGATCATCGAGTTCGTCCCCGAGCTGCCGAAGACGATCTCCGGCAAGATCCGCCGCGTCGAGCTGCGTGCGCGGGAAGCGGCACGGGTCGGATCCGGCGACGAGACCGGACAGCACCGCGACCGCGACTACCGCTGAGCGCTCAGGACACGACCGGGATCGAGGCCGTCGCCGCGGACTTCGTCGCGCGCGACG
>NZ_JBLVOH010000163.1:25288-26317 GCF_053543675.1 Microbacterium umsixpiens | reverse complement strand
GCGAGCGACGGCTTCGACACGACTGCCGGCGCGGTCGGGGAGACCGGCCGGGGCAGTGCATCGGCCGCCGCCTCGTTCGTCCGCCCGGCTCCGGCCGCACTCATGATGGCCCGCACGACCCCGCCGATCACGAGCATGCCCACGAGCGAGGCGCACGCCAATATCAACGGCAGCCACTGCTGCGCGAACGACGCGGTGAAGCTCATCAGCGCGCCCACGATCCATACGCCGACCGCACCCCCGACGAGCCCTCCAGAGCTCCGGATGACCGCGACCGCAGCGACGATCGCACAGGTACCGGCGATGGCCGCACCCACGTAGCCGATCGGCACCATCACCTCGGCCAAATCGTTGGCCACTCTCATTGTCGTCATGACGACCCCCCGGTCCAGCGGAAACTCCGCTACCTCGACACTAGAAGTGTGTCGCGGAAAGGCCATCCGTCTCAAGTCCCATCCGCATCATCCTGCAGACGGAGATCTCGCGGCGCCGAATCGGACGGGACGAGAGGTCAGCGGCGGCTCGGCCACCGAAGGCGACGGGCGCGGACGACGCGCAAGGGCTGGGTGACGACGGCATCCACGACCATCGAGCCGTCGGTCGGTCCGACGATCGCGATCGCCGAGGTCTCGGTGGCCTCGGCCGGTGCGACCGGAAGCCGTCCGAGCTCGCGGTGTGCCCGCACGTAGGCCGGGACCAGCAGCACGATCGCGCCCACCCAGGCGAGCGGGTTGCTCAGCGCGACGCCGTCGAACCCGATCCACGCGCCCAGCACGATGGCCGCGCCGACGCGCATCACCAGCTCGATCACCCCGGTCACGGTGGGCACGAGTGTGTGGCCGAGTCCCTGCAGTGCGCCGCGCAGCACGAACAGCATGCCCAGCGCCCAGTAGCCGCAGCCGTTGATGATGAGCATCCGGTGGGCCATGTCGACGACGTCGTCCGACCCCGCACCGATGAACAGTCGCACCATCGGCGCGCCGAACGCGATCAGCAGGCCACCGAGCACCAGACCGGCGGCGCCCCCCC
>NZ_JBLVOH010000163.1:23667-25268 GCF_053543675.1 Microbacterium umsixpiens | reverse complement strand
CCATCCAGGTCGCCTCGACGACTCCGCGACGGATGCGGTCGGGGCGGCGGCCGCCGTGGTTCTGCGCGGCGTACATCGAGACCGCGAGGCCCAGCGACGACAGCAGCGCGACCGCGAGGCTATCGACCCGGGAACCGGTCGTGTAGGCGGCGACGGCGTCGGCCCCGAGGGTGTTCAGCGCGACCTGCACCGTGAGTGTGCCGATCGCGATGATCGACGCCTGGAAGCCCATGGGCAGGCCGAGGCGCAGGTGCTCGGCGATGTCGCCTGCGGTGATCCGCCAGTCGGCACGACGCAGGTGCAGCATCGGCAGGCGTCGGCGGACGAACTCGAGGCACAGTGCCACCGAGACGGCCTGCGCGACCACGGTCGCGAGCGCGGCGCCGCCGACACCCCACTCGAGGGGACCGACCATCAGCACGACGAGCCCGACGTTCAGCACGCACGAGACGGTGAGGAACACCAGCGGCGTCTTGGAGTCGCCGATCGCGCGGATGATCGCGGAGAGGTAGTTGAAGAACATCGTCGCGCCGGCACGAGGAAGCTGATCTGCGTGAAGATCGTGGCTTCGGCCATCAGCTCCGGAGGCGTCTGCAGCAGGGTGAGGATCGGGCCGGCGAGGAGGGGGGCTGCGACCGTCAGGATCACGCTCGTGATGGCACTGAGGAACACACCCGTGGCCACCGAGCGGCGCACGGCCGCATCGTCGCGCGCACCGAAGGCCTGCGCGATGGGGATCGCGAATCCGCTCGTCAGACCCCAGGCGAAGCCGAGCAGCAGGAACAGCAGGCTGCCGGTCGCGCCCACCGCCGCGAGGGAGGTGACGCCGAGGTGCCGTCCGACGACGATCGCATCGGCGAACTGGTACAGCTGCTGCACCACGTTGCCGAGGAGCAGCGGGATGGAGAAGGCGAGGATGACGCGCCACGGGCGGCCCGTGGTGAGAGAGGTGGCCATGAAGGAGCGGCTCGCAGAACTGGGGGACGGATCGGGGCTCGAACAAGCCTATCGAATCGATTCGGCGGAGCGGTATCCCCGATCTCGATTCGGTTGCTCGGGGAGGGGAAAGGTACCGTCGGAGCCGAACTGTCGACGGAGACCGGAGGACGAGAGTGACGAAGCAGCACCCGGGGGGAACCGGAAGCACGCACGATGCCGATGCCGACGGGGAGGAGCAGCACCTGCGGCGAGCGCTGAGCAACCGCCACATCCAGCTGCTCGCGATCGGTGGAGCGATCGGAACCGGCCTGTTCATGGGCAGCGGCAAGACGATCTCGGTGGCGGGACCGTCGGTGATCTTCGTCTACATGATCATCGGCTTCATGCTGTTCTTCGTCATGCGGGCGATGGGCGAACTGCTGCTGTCGAACCTCAAGTACAAGTCGTTCAGTGACTTCGCGAGCGATCTGCTCGGCCCGTGGGCGGGATTCTTCACCGGGTGGACCTACTGGTTCTGCTGGGTGGTCACCGGCGTCGCCGACGTGATCGCGATCGCGGGCTACACGGATGCGCTCATCCCCGGCGTCCCGTTGTGGATCCCCGGCGTCCTCGTGATCGTGATCCTGCTCGCCCTGAACCTGCCGACCGTCGCCGCGTTCGGC
>NZ_JBLVOH010000163.1:11985-23647 GCF_053543675.1 Microbacterium umsixpiens | reverse complement strand
GATGGAGTTCTGGTTCGCGCTGATCAAGATCGTCGCGATCGTCGCCCTCATCGTCACCGGCCTGGTGATGATCTTCACCGGCTTCCAGCACGACGCGGGGACCGCCAGCTTCTCGAACCTGTGGGATCACGGCGGCATGTTCCCGCACGGCTTCATGGGCTTCGTCGCGGGATTCCAGATCGCCGTGTTCGCGTTCGTCGGCGTCGAGCTCGTCGGCACCGCGGCCGCCGAGACCAAGGACCCGAAGCGCAATCTGCCGAAGGCGATCAACGCGATCCCGATCCGCATCCTGCTGTTCTACGTGGGCGCACTCATCGTGCTGATGGCGGTGACCCCGTGGACCGAGTACGTCGCCGGCGAGAGTCCGTTCATCGCGATGTTCGCCCTCGCCGGACTCGGCATCGCGGCGACGGTCGTGAACCTGGTCGTGCTGACCTCGGCGATGTCGAGCGCCAACTCCGGCATCTACTCGACCTCGCGCATGGTGTTCGGCCTCGCGCAGGACGGGGATGCCCCGCGGATCTTCGGCCGACTCTCGCGCCGCCGCGTGCCGCAGAATGCCCTGTTCCTCTCGTGCATCCTGCTGCTGTCCGGCGTCGTGCTGCTGTATGCGGGCAAGGACATCGGCACGGCCTTCGACATGGTGACCACGGTCTCGGCGCTGTGCTTCATGTTCGTGTGGACGATCTTCCTGTGCAGCTACCTCGTGTACCGGCGCACCCGCAAGGACAAGGTCGCCGCGTCGACGTTCCGGATGCCGGGCGGGGTGTTCATGGTCTACGTGGTGCTCGCGTTCTTCGTGTTCGTCCTGTGGGCGCTGACGACGCAGCCCGACACGCTGACCGCGCTGTTGGTCACGCCGATCTGGTTCGTGCTGCTGTTCGTGGCGTGGCTGTTCGTGCGGAGGTCGCCGAACCATCTCGCCCGGCACGCCGCGCACATCGCGCACCTGCGCGACGACTCGGTCGAGGCGGACACGGACTGAGCTCCCCCGCTCAGAGGAGCCCGGTGTCGCGGGCGATCGCGATGGCGCGGGCGCGACTGTCGGCGCCGAGCTTCTCGAACACGTGCACGAGGTGGGTCTTCACGGTGGCCTCGGTGACGAACAGGGTCTTCGCGATCTCGCGGTTCGATGCGCCGGTATCGAGCAGCCGGAGCACGTCGAGCTCGCGGTCGGTGAGCCGCACCCGCGGCGCGCGCATGACCTGCACGACCCGCTCGCTGAGCTCGGGGGTGAGCACGAGTCCGCCGGAAGCGGCCTGACGGATCGCCCGCACGATGTCGTCCGGAGCGACATCCTTGAGCAGGTACCCCGCCGCTCCCGCCTCGATCGCACCGAGGATCTCAGCGTCGCGGTCGAACGTCGTCAGGATCAGCACGGCGGGTGCCGGATGCTGGGCACGAAGCGCGGCAGTCGTCTGCACGCCGTCCATGCCCTCGCCGAGCCGCAAGTCGCACAGCACGACATCGGGATGCAGGTGCCGGGCGAGAACCACGGCTTCCTCTCCGGAAGCCGCCTCGCCGACCACCTCGACGTCGTCGCGGTGATCGAACAGCGAGCGCACCCCGGCCCGGACGATCGGGTGATCGTCGACGAGCAGCACGCGCACCGGGGTCATCCTTCGCCCCCGTTCCGTCGCGCCTGCACCGTGCCGCCGAGCGGAACGTGCGCCGAGAGCGCGGTGCCGTCGCCCGGGGCACTCTCCACGTCGAGTCCGCCGCCGAGTTCGCGGAGGCGCGCGCGCATCGAGCGCAGCCCGTACCCGCCGCCCTGGCCGCCGACCCCGCCCTCAGCATCCCACCGGGTCGCCTCGAAGCCGACCCCGTCGTCGACGATGTCGAGCCGCACCGCATCGCCGGCATCGGCCAGGGTCACCACGACGCGCGACGCGGATGCGTGGGAGCGGACGTTGGCGAGAGCCGACTGCGCCGTCCGCAGCAGGGCGACCTCGGCGTCGATGCCGAGCGCCGGCAGGTCGTCGTCGGCGTGCAGGATCGCCTCGATCCCGGTCTCGTCGATCAGGCGCTCCAGCATCCGAGCGAGCGCGTCGCCGAGGGCCGTGGATTCGAGTTCGGCCGGCATCAGCGCGTTCACGATGCGTCGCGCATCGGCCAGCCCTTCGACGGCGAGCGCCCCGATCTGCTCGAGCGCGCGGTTACTCTGCGCGGGATCGCCGGACTCCAGAGCCGAGCGCGCCAGCATCCCGATCGACGACACGCTCTGGGCGATCGTGTCGTGGATGTCGCGAGACACCCGGGTGCGCTCCTCGCTCGCGCCGGACTCGCGCTGGGTGCGGGCGAGCTCGTCCTGGAGCGCCGACATCTCCTCCTGGGTCGCGACGAGCGAGGCGATCAGTCGACGGCGCTCCCGCCCGTCGCGGACGAGCTCGAGATACCCGCGCGAGATCCCCAGCGCGAAGACGCCGCCCACGAGGGGCCCGATCACGTTCGCATAGGTCGTGGTGCCGGTGTGCAGCAGCGGGGCGGTCACCACGACCGCGAGGACCGCCGCGCTCAGCAGCAGTGCCCACCGCAGTCGCATCACGAATCCGGCCAGCAGCCACAGCGGGAAGGCGAGCCACACGAACTCGGGCGAGACGACGACCGCTCCGAGCCAGATGAGCGTCAGCCCGAGCAGCCACCAGGTCGCCAGACGGCGGTCGGACGTGCGCTCGCTGAGCAGCAGCCCGCCGCCGTACCACCCGAGGAACACGAGCGAGAGGGCGAGGACCCACGGCAGCGGAACCCCGTCGACCGCGGCACGCCAGGCGCCGATCGCGAGCAGCACGACCGTGATGACGGCCTGCCCGATCCGGATCGACCCGACCAGGCTCGCCCAGGTACGTGGTGCGCGGAAGCCGGCCGCCCGCTCGTCACGGGCGGTGCGCTCAGCCCGCGTCGGGAGAGGTGGCGACTGCGGCATCCTCGTATTCTCCCCCGTGCGGCCGATCTGCACCCCGATCGGCGCGGGATCCGCCCCTCCCGACCTTCCCCGGCCACCACATCCGCTCCCCGACGATCGCGAACAGCGCGGGGACCACCAGGGTGCGCACGACGAAGGTGTCGACGAGCACCCCGATCCCGACGATGAGTCCGATCTGTCCGAGCGTGACCAGGGGCAGCAGCCCGAGCGCGGCGAACACGGCCGCGAGCACGACGCCGGCGCTGGTGATCACGCCGCCCGTCGCCGTGAGCGCACGCACCATCCCCTGCCGCGTGCCGACCGTCTGCGCCTCGACGCGCGCCCGATGGACCAGGAAGATCGTGTAGTCGATGCCGAGCGCCACCAGGAACAGGAACGACAGCAGCGGGACCTGCAGGTCGAGCGCGTCCCATCCGAACACCACCCGGCTCAGCCAGGTGCCTGCGCCGATCGCCGCGACCGCGCTGAGGATGTTCACCGCGAGCAGCAGCACGGGCGCCACCAGGGAACGCAACAGCACGATGAGCACGAGCAGACTGACCGCGAGCACGAGCGGGACGATCAACAGCAGGTCGCGTTGATTGCCCTCGCGGGCGTCGAGATCCGCCGCGACCGGTCCACCCACCACGGCGTCGGCATCCGGCACCGTGACCGCGGCCTCGCGCACGGCGCTCACCAGATCGAGGCTCTCGGTGGTTCCCGGAGCCGGTTCACCGACGACGAGCAGCCGCGTGAGGGCTCCGTCGGCGCTCTCCCCCGTCGCGGACACCCGGAGCACACCCGGCACGTCTTCGACGGCCTCGGTCAGCGCCTCGGTCTCAGCCGTGTCACCGATCACGATCATCGGCTGCGCCTCGCCCGCGGGGAAGTGCTCGCCGAGCACGGTGAGCCCTGCCGCCGACTCGGACTCGACGCGGAACTTCTCGACCTGCGTGAGACCGACGGACACGCCGGCGAGGCCTCCGGCGAGGACGCCGAGCAGCGCGAGCCCACCGACCAGCGGCACCCAGGGGCGCCGGGAGACGCGTTCGGCGACGGCGCCCCACACTCGACCGGTCGCGGCGCCACCGCCCACGCGCGGGGCGAACGGCCAGAAGAGGCGGCGGCCGCACACGGCGAGAGCCGGCGGAAGCACCAGCAGCACCGCGGCGAGCGCGATGAGGAGGCCGACGGCCGAGGCGATGCCGAGCCCGCGGGTGCCGGGGATCACGGCGAACGCGAGCGTGGAAAGGGCGAGGACCACGGTCACGTTCGAGGCGACGATGGCGGGCACGGTCGCACGCCAGGCGGCGACCAGTGCGCGCCGGTGGTCGGTGTCGAGCGCGAGCTCTTCGCGGTAGCGCGAGATCAGCAGGAGGGCATAGTTCGTCCCGGCGCCGAAGACGAGGACGCTCACGATCCCGGAGTCGAACTGCAACCCGAGTCCGGCTCCGATCGCCGCCGTCGCCTTGTTCGCCAGCTGGTCGGCGAGCGCGACCACCACGAGCGGGATGATCCACAGCACGGGCGAGCGGTAGGTGACGATGAGCAGCAGTGCGACGATCCCGAGCGTCACCATGAGCAGCGTGAAGTCGGCGCCGTCGAACGCGGACGCGACGTCCACCCCGAACGCGGGGCCACCGGTGACCTGCACCGTCACACCGTCGATCGGATGCTGCGCCACCGCGTCGCGCAGGTCGTGCACGGCGTCCGCGGCGGCATCGTCCTTGTTCTCGTCCAGCGTCAGCGTCGCCTGGACGACCGCGGCCTCTCCGTCGTCGCTGACGATCGGACCGTGCGGATCGTGCCCGGTCTCTGCTCCGACGTCGGCCGCGAGGGAGCCGAGTGCCGCGAGGTCTGCGTCGCCGAGCTGTCCGCCGTCGTCTCGAGCCGCGACCAGCAGCACGGTGTGCTCGTCCGCGTCGGAGAACTGCTCGGCGAGGGCCGCCGCTCGAGCGGACTCCGAGTCCGGAGGGGCGACGTCGCTGCCGGTGGGCAGAGACGCGCGACCAAGGGCACCGAGGAGGGCGGTGAACGCCACCACCGCGATCAGCAGGGAGATCCACCCGCCGCGTCGAGAGGTGAGCCACAGAGGGAGGGAGCGGAGGGTGCGGAGCATGGATCCAGTCCAGCCGCGACGGCGCCGAGGAGGATCGGGCAGGAGGGTGAGACGCGTCTCCATCGTTCGATGGATGCCCGCGCCGCCGGAGGGTCGCGGTCAGAGGGGTTCCGTCAGGCCCTCCCTCGTCGCGACCACCGGGCGTAGCGTCGGTTCCACAGTCGCGGATCGCACCCGCGGCGAAGACGAAAGGACGACTCATGCACACACGCACTCTCGGACAGGGCCTCCAGGTCTCGGCGGTCGGACTCGGCTGCATGGGGATGTCGCAGAGCTACGGCCCGAACCCCGGCAGCCGCGAAGACATGATCGCCGTGCTCCGGTCGGCGGTCGACCACGGCGTGGACTTCTACGACACCGCCGAGGTGTACGGCCCGTACGTGAACGAGGAGCTCGTCGGCGAGGCCCTCGAGCCGATCCGCGACAGGGTCGTCATCGCGACCAAGTTCGGGTGGGACATCCAGGAGGGGAAGAGTGTCGGGCTGAACAGCCGCCCCGAGCAGATCCGCCGGGTGGCCGAGGCATCGCTGCGGAGTCTGCGGACCGATGTGATCGACCTCTTCTACCAGCATCGCGTCGACCCCGACGTGCCGATCGAAGACGTGGCCGGCACCGTGGGCGAGCTGATCGCCGAGGGCAAGGTGCGCCACTTCGGGCTCTCCGAGGCTTCGGCCGACACCATCCGCCGCGCCCATGCCGCGCATCCGGTGACCGCGCTGCAGAGCGAATACTCGCTGTGGACCCGCGAGCCCGAGGCCGAGGTCCTTCCGGTGCTGGCCGAGCTCGGCATCGGGTTCGTTCCCTTCAGCCCGCTCGGCAAGGGGTTCCTGACCGGCACGGTCGACGCCGCGGCGGACTTCGCGGCCGGTGACATCCGCGCCACGATCCCGCGCTTCACGGCCGAGAACCGGGCGGCGAACCAGGCGCTCGTGGCGCACGTCGCCGAGCTGGCCGCGTCCAAGGACGCCACCCCCGGCCAGATCGCCCTCGCCTGGCTGCTCGCCCAGCAGCCATGGATCGTGCCCATCCCCGGCACCCGGCGCACCGCGCGCATCGCCGAGAACGCGGGCAGCACCGCCGTCGCGCTCTCCGCCGACGAGGTCGCCGACCTGTCGACCCTGGCCGCGCGCATCGGTGTGGCCGGCGACCGCTACAACCCGCAGCAGATGGCGTTCGTCGACCGGTGAGCCGCCGACGGCCTCGGTATCGTGAGGCGGGTGACCTCCGCCCGCAGCTACCCCGCGACCATCGCGGCCGCGGTCGAGCACGAGACGGTCATCCGCAAGTCGCGCTTCCTCACCCGCGTCGAACCCGTCTCGTCGGTCGAGCAGGCCGAAGCGGTGATCGCCGCCGTCCGCAAGCGGGCCTGGGATGCGAACCACAACTGCACCGCGATGATCACCGGTCTGCTCGGTGATCAGGCGCGATCGTCGGATGACGGAGAACCCTCGGGCACCGCGGGCATCCCGATGCTGGAGGTGCTGCGGCGCCGGGAGCTGACCGACGTGGTCGCGGTGGTGACACGGTACTTCGGCGGTGTGAAGCTCGGAGCGGGCGGTCTCGTGCGCGCTTACTCCTCGGCGGTGTCCGAGACGCTCGACCGGGCAGCCCTGGTGTGGCGTGCGGCGCTCCGACAGGTGACGCTCGAGGTGCCGCATGCGGATGCCGGGCGCTACGACAACCTGCTGCGCGACTGGGCGGGGCATCACGGTGCGACGCTGGGCGAGCCGACCTACGCGGCGACTGCCACGCTCGAGCTGTGGGCGCCCGAGGCGGAGCTTCCGAGGCTCACCGATGACCTGGCCGCAGCATCCGCCGGTGCGGTCGTCCCCGTGCTGGGCGTCGAGCGCGTCGTCGACGTCCCCGACTGAACCATCGAGGCCGGCGGGATCGGCGAAACCACAAGGATCGGCGGATATCCTGGATGCCGCGGTCGCGGAGGGAGAGCGATGTTCGACAGTCCGCTCTCGGCTTCGGCCTACGAGATCCTCGAGGTCGACCCCGGCGTCGACGACGTCGAGCTGCGCCGCGCCTACCGTCTGCGCCTGCGTCAGACCCACCCCGACACCGGTGGCGACGCGGCGATCTTCATCCAGGTGCAGCGCGCCTGGGAGCTGATCGGCACCGCCGAGGGTCGCGCCGCCTACGACCGCCGGACCGGTGTGACCCACGAGGCGGGCTCCGAGTGGAGCGGGTGGCGTCCGCCGCCGACCCGCACCGACACGCGCCCGCGGGCCCGGTCGTACGGTCACCCCGGCGGCTGGCGCCGCGAGCGCTACCTCGACCTCATCCGCGAATGGGCCGGCCGTGGCGTCGAGGTCCCCGATCCCTACGACCCCGCGCTCGTGCGCTCGGCACCGCGTGACCTGCGCCGGCTCCTCGCCGACGCCCTGGCGGAGGAGGCCACCGCACGCACGGTGTCCGATCTGGGCATGGGCTACACGGTGTGGCACGACGTCGCCGCCGGAGCCGATGCCGACGACAAGCTCGACCACGTGGTGCTGGGCCCCTCGGGCCTGTACGGCGTGATGTCGGAGGACTTCGGCGGGGTCGTCGGCTTCCGTCGCGGCGAGATCACGGGACCGAGCCTCGGCACCCGCGCGCCCGTGACCGCCGCGCTCGGGCGGATGCGCACGGTCGCCAAGGCCGCCCGCGTGAAGTTCGGCGGTGCGATCATCGTGCTGCCCGACGACGACCTCTCCCAGGCGGTCACCCCGCTCGGCACGACCCGGGGCGTCCCGGTCGTGGTGGTGCGGCGCAGTGCGCTCGCCATGGTGCTGCGTCAGGGCGTTCCACAGGCGCGGGCCATCGGAGGCAACGAGCTGTTCGACGTGCGCACCCGACTGCAGCAGACCGTCCGCTTCGTCTGACTCGGAGGCCGGCGGGGGTTACGGTGTCGTTGTGCCCGCACACGAACCGATACTCGAACACCCCGCCCCCGAAGCACCGGCCGGAAAGCTGATCCTCCTGCGCCACGGCGAGACCGAATGGTCGCGGACCGGGAGGCACACGGGGCTCACCGACATCCCTCTCACCGCCCGCGGAGAGGATCTGGCCCGTCGCGCCGGTGCGCTCGTCGCGGACTACGACTTCTCCCTCGTTCTGACGTCTCCGCTCGTCCGTGCGCAGCGCACCGCGGAACTCGCGGGCCTGCACGCCGAGATCGACCCGCTCCTCGTCGAGTGGGACTACGGCGGATACGAGGGTCGCACCACGAAGGACATCCGTGCGGAGCTCGGCTACGGCTGGAGCACGTTCACCCACGGAGTGATCCCCGGGCGCACCCCCGGCGAGACCGTGGAAGAGGTCGCCGCGCGGGCGTCGCGGGTGCTCACGCGGGTCCTGCCGGCGATGTCGCAGGGAGACGTCGCGCTGGTCGCGCACGGCCACTTCCTGCGCATCCTGACGGCGGTGTACCTGCGGCTCGCTCCGCGCTTCGGCGCCCAGATCAGCCTGGATGCCGGGTCGGTGTCGGTTCTCGGCTTCGCGCGCGAGCAGCCCGCCATCCTGTCGTGGAACTACGGTCCGGAGCTGCCTTCGGCACCCGCCGAATCCTGACGCGACAGGTATGCGCGCGCCGCACCGAGGAGTAGCGTGCCCGCATGGCGATCGCGACGGAGACGATGCAGTGGCTGCTCGACGGTGACCCCGCGCTGCGCTGGCAGGTGGAGCGCGACCTGCTGCGGGAGCCCGAGCAGGTGTGGCAGGCGACGCGCGCTCGGGTGGCGACCGAGGGCTTCGGTGCCGCTCTCCTCGCCCGGCAGGACGACGACGGCCAGTGGGCCGGCGGCGCCTTCTTCCCGGCGGGCTTCTTCGGCAGCCCGGAGGCCGAGGAGCCGGGGCAGCCGTGGACGGCCACGACCTGGTCGCTGAACGATCTGCGCGAGTGGGGCGTGAAGGCCGCCGTGCTCGGCGACACCGCGGAGCGCCTGGCGCGGAACAGCCGGTGGGAGTACGACGACCTGCCCTATTGGGGCGGCGAGGTCGACGTGTGCATCAACGCCTACACGCTGGCGAACGGCGCCTGGCTGGGGGCGGACGTGGCCGCCCTCGCCCGATGGTTCCCCGCTCACCGCCTCGAGGACGGCGGGTGGAACTGCGAGGCGGAGGAGGGCGACTCGGTGCGGTCGTCGTTCCACTCCACGCTCAACGCCCTGCGCGGGATGCTCGCCTACGAGCGACTCACCGGCGACACGTCGTTGCGCGAGGCGCGGCACTCGGGCGAAGAGTATCTGCTGCGACGTCGGCTGCTGTACCGCGAGTCGACCGGCGAGCAGGTCGGCCCGTTCGTGGGGCGCTTCGTGTATCCGAGTCGTCACCGGTACAGCGCGCTGACGGCCCTGGACCACTTCCGCGAGGTGTCACTCGTCGAGGGCGGCGCACCCGACGACCGGATCGCGGATGCCGTCGAGCTGGTGCGTGCCGCGCGGCGTGCGGACGGCACCTGGCTGCAGGGCGCTTCGCTCGCCGGTCGCACCTGGTTCCCCGTCGACGCCGGGGAGGGCCACCCCTCCCGATGGCTCACACTCATCGGTGCCCGCGTGCTCGACTGGGCCGGACGCGCCTGAGCCGAGGTCGCACCGCCGCGGCGCAGCATCCCGATATGCGTTCTTTTGAGTTATTCAAATAACGGGGTACACTCGAGGCATGGAGACAGAACTCGACTCGGCGCTTCGCGTTGCCGGGCTGCGTGCGACCGCGGGCCGCGTCGCCGTTCTCGAGGCTCTCGACTCCATGGCCCATACGGATGCGGAGCGGGTCTACCGTGCCGTGTCCGAAGTGCTGCCGACCACGTCGATCCAGTCGGTGCACAACATCCTCGCGGACCTGACGACGGCGGGCCTCATCCGCCGGATCGAACCGGCGGGTTCCGCGGCGCTCTATGAGCGGCGCATCGACGACAACCACCACCACGTCGTCTGCACCTCCTGCGGTGCGGTCGGCGATGTGGACTGCGTCGTCGGCGAAGCGCCGTGTCTCACCCCGTCCTCGACGGGTGGATTCACCGTCCAGACCGCCGAGGTCACCTTCTGGGGCCTCTGCCCCAGCTGCCAGAACGCCGCGCAATAGCCGACCGACGAACGCCCATCCACGGATGGGGGTATTCGTCGCGCCTGCGCGGAGAAGGAGAGAACCATGACGAAACCTGCCGATTCGTACCGTCCGTCCACCACCACGCAGGCCGGAGCCCCGATCGTGAGCGACGAGCATTCGCTGACGGTCGGCCCTGACGGCCCCACGGTCCTGCACGATCACTACCTGGTCGAGAAGATCGCGGCGTTCAACCGCGAGCGCGTGCCGGAGCGCAACCCGCACGCGAAGGGCGGCGGCGCCTTCGGTGAGTTCGTCGTCACCGAAGACGTGTCGAAGTACACCCGCGCTGCGGTGTTCCAGCCGGGCGCGAAGACCGAGGCGCTCATCCGCTTCTCGACGGTCGCCGGCGAGCAGGGCTCGCCCGACACCTGGCGCGACGTGCGCGGGTTCTCGCTGCGTCTGTACACGGAAGAGGGCAACCTCGACATCGTCGGCAACAACACCCCGACGTTCTTCCTGCGCGACGCGATCAAGTTCCCGGACTTCATCCACTCCCAGAAGCGCCTCGGCGACTCGGGTCTGCGCGACCCCGACATGCAGTGGGACTTCTGGACGCTCTCCCCCGAGACCGCGCACCAGGTCACCTACCTCATGGGCGACCGCGGCCTCCCGCGCAGCTGGCGGCACATGAACGGTTACGGCTCGCACACCTTCTCGTGGGTGAACGAAGCCGGTGAGCTCTTCTGGATGCGCTACCACTTCGTCTCGAACCAGGGCGTCGAGGCGATGGGCGCCGAGGAGGCGCAGCAGCTCGCCGGATCCGACGCCGACTTCTACCGTCGCGACCTGTTCGACTCGATCGCCCGCGGCGACCACCCCTCCTGGGATCTGTACGTGCAGATCATGCCGTACGGCGAGGCGAAGGACTACCGGTTCAACCCGTTCGACCTCACCAAGACCATCTCGCTCAAGGACTACCCGCGCATCAAGGTCGGAACGCTGACCCTGAACCGGAATCCGGAGAACTTCTTCACGCAGATCGAGCAGGCCGGCTTCTCGCCCAGCAACCTGGTGCCCGGCACCGGGCTCTCGCCGGACAAGATGCTGTTGGGCCGCATCTTCGCGTACCCCGATGCCCAGCGTCACCGCATCGGTCCGAACTACAACCAGCTGCCCGTGAACCAGCCGCACGCGGCCGAGGCGCGCAACTACCAGCACGAAGGTTCGATGCGGTACCAGCACAACGACGCCGCACACCGCACCTACCACCCGAACTCGTTCGGCGCGGCCGGGGGCCCCGAGGCGGATCCGACCGTGGCGCTCGAAGCGAACTGGGAGGCCGACGGCCAGCTCGTGCGCTCGGCGGCCACACTGCACGCCGAGGACGACGACTTCGGCCAGGCGGGCACGCTCTACCGTGAGGTCTTCGACGGCGAGCAGCGGGCGCGGTTCCTCGAGACCCTCACCGGTCAGGGCCGCTCCATCACCATCGACGACATCCGCGAGCGGTTCTTCCAGTACTGGACGAACGTGGATGCCGAGCTCGGCGCAGCCCTGCGGGATCGGGTCTGATCCGCGCCATCCGCTGAGACCCCCGTCTTCGCGCC
>NZ_JBLVOH010000163.1:2628-11965 GCF_053543675.1 Microbacterium umsixpiens | reverse complement strand
CGGGGTCTCGGGGTTGGAGGCCGGGTCTCGGCGCAGGGGCGCGGGAGCAGCACCCCTGACGCGGAACAGGGCCAAGATGGAAGGGTGGCCACCCCCCTCTCCGACCTGACCAGCATGCCCGACCCGCAGCACGTGTACGCCGCCGACGGCACACGCCTGGCGACGTACACCTGGGGCGATCCGGATGCTCCGGTCGTCGTGATCGTGCACGGATTCGCGTCGAGCGCCCGCGACAACTGGGTCCTGACCGGCTGGGTGCGCGAGCTCGACCGCGCCGGCTACCGGGTGCTCGCGCTCGATCAGCGGGGGCATGGGCGCAGCGAGAAGCCGCACGATCCGGAGGGGTACCGCATCCGGACGCTGGTGACCGATGTCGAGACCGTGATGGACACATACCTCGTGGACGACGCGTTCTACGTCGGCTACTCGCTCGGAGCCCGCGTGGGCTGGGAAGTGGTGCGCGAGCTGCCCCACCGCATCGGCCGGGCGGTGCTCGGCGGAGTGCCGGACGGCATCCCCCTGGCCCGCCTCGACCTGGACCAGGTGCGGGCGTACATCGCCGACGGCACCCCGGTCGCAGACGCCACGACGCAGAACTACATCGCGCTGACGGAGCGGGTACCCGGCAACGACCTGCAGGCGCTGGTCGCGCTCGCGGAAGGGATGCGGTCGTCGGGCATGATCGACCCCGATCCATCGGATGCGCCGACGCGCCCGATCCTGTTCGCCACGGGTTCGAAGGATGCCATCATCGAGGGTTCACGGGCACTGGCGTCCGCGGCCCCCGACGGTCGCTTCTTCGAGATCCCGAACCGGAACCACTTCAACGCTCCGGGATCGCGGGACTTCAAAGAGGCGGCGCTGGCGTTCCTCGCCGAGGCGTAGCCGCCCGCTCGCCCGCCCATTGCGAAGGAGTTCTCACGGAATGAAGGAGCGGATGCCGCATCCGCTCCTTCATGCCGTGAGTTCTCCTTCGTTCCGTGCGAGGGGCGCGGGCCCCCGGCCTAGACGGCGGAGCTCTCCGCGCGCTGGGGCAGCACCCATCCCGCACGCGGGAAGTGGCAGGTGTAGCCGTTGGGGTACTTGATCAGGTAGTCCTGGTGCTCTTCCTCGGCCTCCCAGAACGGACCCGCGGCCTCGATCGTGGTGACGGCCTTGCCCGGCCACAGGCCCGAGGCGTCGACGTCGGCGATCGTGTCGCGCGCGACCGTCTCCTGCTCAGGGGAGAGCGGGAAGATCGCCGAGCGGTAGCTCGAGCCGATGTCGTTGCCCTGACGGTCCTTCGTGGACGGGTCGTGGATCTGGAAGAAGAACGCGAGGATGTCGCGGTACGTCGTCTTGGTCGGGTCGAACACGATCTCCACGGCCTCGGCGTGACCGGGGTGGTTGCGGTAGGTCGCGTGGTCGTTCGATCCGCCGGTGTAGCCGACGCGCGTGCCGATCACGCCGGGCTGGCGGCGAATCAGGTCTTCCATGCCCCAGAAACAGCCGCCGGCGAGGACGGCCGTCTCGGTCCCGGGCGTGCGCGTGATGGTTCCGGTGTCGGTCATGACTGCTCCTCAGAGGTGTCGGTGGTGGGGGTGTTCGGCGTCTTCGCGAAGAGGGGACTGTAGCGACCGTACCCCTCCTCCTCCAGCCTGTCAGCCGGGACGAAGCGGAGGGCCGCCGAGTTCATGCAGTAGCGGAGCCCGCCCTCATCGCGCGGGCCGTCGTCGAAGACGTGACCGAGGTGGCTGTCGGCGTTCGCGGAGCGCGCTTCGGTGCGCTTCATGAACAGCGAGCGGTCGGTGCGCGTGGTGACGGCATCCGCATCGATGGGCTTGGTGAAGCTGGGCCATCCGGTTCCGCTGTCGAACTTGTCGGTCGACGAGAACAGCGGCTCGCCCGAGACGACGTCGACGTAGATGCCGTCGTCGTGGTTGTTCCAGTACGCGTTGCGGAACGGCGGTTCGGTCGCGTCCTGCTGCGTCACCTCGTACTGCAGGTGCGTGAGGCCGCTGACGGCCTCGGGGGTCTTGCCGTAGTCGTTCGACATGATCTGACTCCTTAGTCCGACGTCGCTGGCTGCGGCGTCATAGGGAAGAACCGTGGACTGCGCCTTTTTGGTCCCTCGGGGCTGGGAGCGCGCTGTGAGTTTCTGCGAACTCGATAGAGTTGCCTCCGCACTGCACACCGCCCGAGGGGAACCGCCCATGTCCGTAGGACTGCTCGCCGTCGTCGACGACATCCTGAGCGCCGCGATGAAGGCCTCGGCCAAGGCAGCGGGTGTCGTGATCGACGACGCCGCGGTCACCCCGCAGTACGTGCAGGGCATCACGCCCGCGCGCGAGCTGCCCGTCGTCGGCAAGATCGCGCTCGGTTCGCTCGCGAACAAGTTCCTCATCATCATCCCGGCGGCACTGCTGCTCACCGCATTCGCGCCGTGGGTGCTGCCGTATCTGCTGATCCTGGGCGGCGCTTACCTGTGCTTCGAGGGCGCCGAGAAGGTGCTCGAGTGGTTCGGCGTGCAGCACGGCCATGCCGACGAGGGCGCTCGCGACGAGAAGAAGCTGGTCCTGGGCGCGGTGCGCACCGACCTGATCCTCTCGACCGAGATCATGCTCATCTCGCTGGCGAGCCTGGAGAAGGGGCTCGACATCTGGGCGACGCTCGCCATCCTCGCCGTGATCGCGCTCCTGATGACGGGCGTCGTGTACGGGGCCGTGGCGCTGCTGGTGAAGATCGACGACATCGGGCTGAAGATGGCGAAGAACCCGGTGCGACGCGTGCGGCACACCGGCACCAGGATCGTGCGTTCCATGCCCGCGGTGTTCCGCTTCATCAGCATCCTGGGCACGGTCGCGATGCTCTGGGTCGGTGGACACCTCGTGCTCGTGAACCTGGGCGAGGTCGGCTGGCACTTCCCGGTCGACGTGCTGCACGCGGTCGAGCACGCCCTGGAGCCCGCGGGCGCCGTCGTCGTCTGGGTCGTCGACACGATCATCTCCGCGATCGCCGGTCTCATCCTCGGGCTGCTCATCGTCGGGATCGTGCTGGGCATCGCGAAGCTGTTCGGCAAGACGCCGAACTTCCACGAGGGCGAGGAATCCCCCGCCGACGTGCACGTCTGAGTCCGACGTCACCGTCTCGCGCCTTCCGCCGCCGCTATCCGCCGCGCGGGGGATGCGGCCTATCGTCCACTTCGGTTTGATCGGAGCATGAGCACTGATCACGCCGACACTGATCGCGCCACGCAGTTGCGTCGGACCCTGCGCCTGATCTCCGCCATCGCCATCGCGGGCATCGGAGCGGCCATGGTCTGGTTCGTCTTCGCCGCCGTCGGTGAATCCGGTGGCCAACTCACCGCCGCCAGCGCGACCGCTGCGGGGCTGGGCGCAGCCTGGTCAGCGGGATTCGCAGCCATCACCTCTCGCCTGCGTGAGGGAACTCGCGCTCACGCCGCGATGTCGTAGCGCGCTCTGCCCCCGAGCCTCGGCCTGCGGTGCGGATCGACGTTCGGCGGCGGGACGAGCCACACCCGCGCGGCGAACCCGCGTCCCTCTATCATGATCTCCCAGTCGTTGTCGTGGATGCGATGATGACAGCTCTCGCAGAGCAGCACTCCGTTGTCGAGATCGGTCGGACCGGCATCCCGTTGCCACCAGCGCAGATGATGCGCCTTCGTCATCTGCGGAGGCAGCCCGCACATCACGCAGCCGCCGTCGCGCTCCACGAGCGCCAGCCGCTGGGCTCGGGTGAACAGGCGCTTCTCACGCCCCCAGTCGAGGATCTCACCGCCACCGCCGAGGACGACGGGGATGATTCCCCCGCCGGCCGCCATCCGACGACATGCGGAGATGCTGACCCGCTCATCGACGCCGTCGACCCTCGCGAATCCGGTGCCGGCGGTCAGGTCGTCGAGACCGACGCGCACCACGACGGTCGCGCCGGACAACGGAAGCCCCCCGTTGTCGCATCCGCTCGCGTGCGCGCAGATCTCGGCGAGCGCATCGGCCTGCAGCATCGCGACGGTGCGTCGATCGGCATCCGGCGCCTCGGGATCGAGCACGTGCGCTCGCGCCTGGAACGTCGCGGTGACGTACGCCTGGATCGCGGCCTTGACCGGAGCACCGGAGGCGACATCGGTCTGCAGCGTCAGGTGAAGCGAGCCGTCGCGCTCGAACATCGTCAGAGAACGCCGCGACCGCGCCTCGTCTTCGCGCGGCGCCACACCGTCGGGGTCCAGCCAGGCCTCTGCACGCACGACCAGCTTGCGCACGTCGTCGAGTGACAGCCCCTCCGCCCGCTCGACCAGGAGACGCTCGGCGTCGGTGGTGCGCTCCAGACCGGCTTTCAGCCGCGCCCGATCGAGCAGCGTCACGATCAACGCCGCCGCTGCCGCGCTGAGGGTGCCGGCACCGATCGCCTGCTGCACCTCGGGATACCGCGGCGGCAGCGCCTCGCCGATGAGGTTCGCCCGCGGCGCCGTCGCCTCGCCCACCTTGACCAACCGCGCCGCATCGCCCGTGGATCCGCCCGTCGTCGCGGCGATCATGGTGGCCGGGCTGCGGAAGCCCTGTTCCTTCGCCAGGCTCGCCGCCCCCAGCTCGGGCCGGGACTCCCGCGCGATGCTCGCCGCGAGCTCGGCGTGGATGCCATCGAGTCGGCGCTGCACCAGTCCCATCGCCCGGTGGGCCTCGAGCAGTTGCACCCGAGACAGTTCCGCGGCGTTTTCCGCATCGGCCCACACCTCTTCGAGGCACTCCACGGCCTCGATCAAGGGGGTCAGATGGGGGTTTGCCATGCTTCGAGTTTAGAACATATCTTCGATATATAGGAGGGGCTGTGGATAAGTCGACGGGCTCGCATATCGCCGCGTCGACACCGTGTGCGCTCCCCGTGCGCTCGAAGGCGCGGCATCCTGCTAGCGTCGGCGATGCGCACCCGAAGTGCGGCAGCAGGATGCGCACCCGAGCGCAGCAGAAGAGAGACCACCCGCCGATGACAGACGTCCGAATCAGGGATGCGGAGACCGCAGACCTCGAGACGATCACCGCGATCCACAACCACGCGGTGCTGCACACCACCGCGATCTGGAACGAGGATGCGGTCGACCTCGCCGACCGCATCGCTTGGCTCGCCGATCGCACCTCGCACGGCTATCCGGTGATCGTCGCGGTCGACGACTCCGGCGTGCTGGGCTATGCGTCGTACGCGCAGTGGCGTCCACACAGCGGCTACCGGCACACGGTCGAGCACTCCGTCTACGTCCTCGGCGGTCAACACGGCCGCGGTATCGGCACCGCGCTGATGGCCGCCCTCGTCGAGCGCGCCCGCGCCGCGGGGATGCACGTCATGATCGCCGGCATCGAGAGCGGGAACGGCGCCTCCATCGCCCTGCACGAGCGCCTCGGCTTCACCGAGGTCGGACGGATGCCGCAGGTCGGGGCCAAGTTCGGGCGCTGGCTCGACCTGAGCATGCTCCAGCTCGTGCTCGACGACCGCGCCGAACCCGGCGCAGCATCCTGACCATGGACCTGCTGCAGTGGTTCGTCGACGGATTCAACTCGAACTGGACGCTGCCCGGCGGGCAGACGCTCCTCGTCCGTGAGGTCGTCGGCAACGCGTTCGGCCTGGCGAGCGCGCTCGGCGGCATGCGCCGGAAGATCTGGGCGTGGCCCGTCGGCATCATCGGCAACCTGCTGCTGCTCACCGTCTTCCTCGGATCCGCGCTCAGCCCCGACCCCTCGCTGCCGCACCTGCTCGGCCAGGCCGGCCGACAGATCATGTTCATCGCCGTCGCGATCTACGGATGGATACGTTGGCGCAACGCCGAGGGCGGACAGGTCGTGCCGAAGTGGGCGCCGACGGGAGCCCGCATCGGCCTGGTGATCGTGATGGTCGTCGGCACCGTCGCGCTGACCCCGCTGTTCCGCGTGCTGGGCTCGTGGGAGCCGGTGTGGGCCGATGCCTGGACCTTCGTCGGCTCGCTGCTCGCCACCTACGGCATGGCCAAGGGCTGGACCGAGTTCTGGCTCATCTGGATCGCGGTCGACGTGGTCGGCGTGCCCCTGCTCTTCAGCTCCGGCTACTACGCGACGGGCTTCATGTACGTCTTCTACGGCATCTTCACCGCGGTCGGATTCGTCATCTGGTGGCGGGCGCAGCGCAGCGCCGCGCAGCCGGTCGTGATCCTGCCGCCCGACCCCAGCCCGAGGCGCCCCGAGGACGACGAGCTCGCCTGAGCGCGCCGCTGCCGGATCCGCCGTCGGCCGAGCTCAGTGCCGCACGCGCGCGAGGAACTCCGCGGTCGCGGCCTGCTGCGGCGCATCGAACACCTGCGACGGCGGCCCCTGCTCGACGACCACGCCGTGCTCGAGGAACACGATGCGGTCGGCGACCTCGCGGGCGAACGACATCTCGTGCGTCGCCATGACGATGGTCGCACCCTGCTGCTTGAGCTGGCGCACCAGGTCGAGCACCTCGCCGACCAGCTGCGGGTCGAGCGCACTGGTGATCTCGTCGAGCAGCAGTACCTCGGGCTGCGTGAGGATCGCGCGTACGATCGCCACGCGCTGCTGCTGACCACCGGAGAGCCGGTCGGGGTACTCGTCGGCCTTGGCACCGAGCCCGAGCGTCTCGAGCAGCTCGCGCGCCTTGGCCCGCGCCTCGGTCTTGCGCATGCCGTGCACGCGGACGGCTGCGAGCGTGACGTTGTCGAGCACGGTCAGGTGCGGGAACAGGTTGAAGTGCTGGAACACGACGCCGATGCGGGCGCGCACGGCGTCGGCATCCACCCGCGGATCGGTGATGTCCTCACCCGACAGGAAGATCTGGCCGTCGTCGACGCCCTCGATGAGGTTCATCGTCTTCAGCAACGTCGACTTGCCCGAGCCGGAGGCGCCGATGAGCACGACCACCTCATGGGTGCCGACGGCGAGGTCGATGCCGCGCAGCACGTCGTGGTCGCCGAAGCGCTTGCGCACTCCCCTTGCCTCGATCACCGGAACGCTCATACGACCCCTCCGGCCTGCTCGCGCTTGTTCATCCGCGCGGTGACGACGTCGGTCAGGCGGATCATCGGCCAGCTGAGGATGATGAACATGAGCCCTGCGACGATGTACGGCGTGTAGTTGTAGGTGTCGGCGACCATCAGCTGAGCCGCGCGGACGGCGTCGACCACGCCGAGCACCGAGATCAGGCCGACGTCTTTCTGCATCGACACGAAGTCGTTCATGAGCGCGGGCACGACCTTGCGCACACCCTGCGGGATCACGACGATGCGGAGCGTCTGGCCGTGGGTCAGTCCGAGCGACCGTGCGGCGATGCGCTGCGATGGGTGCACGGCCTCCATGCCGGCGCGGAGCACCTCGGCGACATACGCGGAGTACGTGAGGACGAGGGCGATCGTGCCCCAGAACATCGCGGGCATGCGCGGGAAGATCATCAGCGCGGGGATGCCGAAGCCGATCAGATACAGCACGATCAGCAGGGGGATGCCGCGGAAGAAGTCGGTGTAGGCCGCCGCGAGCGCGCGTAGCGGGAAGAACACCGGACCGCGCAGCGAGCGCATGGTGGCCAGGGTGGTTCCGAAGATCGCGACGCAGACCGCGGCGATCACCAGCACCAGGAGATTGACGAGCAGCCCCTGGAAGATCGGGCCGATGCTGTCGAGCGCGACCTGCGGGTCGAAGAACGTCTGGCTGACGACTGCCCACCCGGGGGTGTTGACGACGACGACCACCAGCACCGCCGCGACGACGAGGCTGCTTATCAGCGCGATCAGGACGGACCGGGTGGTCGCCCGGCGCCGCAGGACGCGGGGCGACAGCTCGAGCTCGCTCGGCTGCCACGCCGTGTCGACGGGCTGTGAGGTCATTTGAAGACGGGGACGTCGACCGCGTCGCTGAGCCACTTCTGCTGCAGCTCGTCGAGCGTTCCGTCTTCACGCAGGGCGTCGACCGCGTCGGTCACGGCCGGCGTGAGCGCGGATCCCTTCGGCAGCACGATGCCGAACTCGTCGCCGCCGTCGGCCCCGGCGAACTGTCCGGTGACCACGCCGTCGTCGAGCTGTGCGCCGACGACGTAGAACGCACCGGGCAGGTCAGTGATCATGGCGTCGATCTGGCCACCCTTGAGGGCGAGCACGACGTCGTCGACCGAGTTGAACACGCTGAGGTTCGCCTCACCGAGCTCGGCCTTGGCGACCGTGTAGCTGGTGGTGCCGCTGGCGACGCCGACCTTGGCGGCCTTGAGCTCGTCGATGGTCGTGGCCGATGCCGCGGGCGAGTCGCCGACCGCGACCACGGCCTGCGTGGTCGTGTAGTACGGCGACGAGAAGTCGACGGCCTTCTTACGGTCATCCGTGATGGAGAACTGCTGCAGGTTGATGTCCCAGTCCTTCGGGCCCGGCGCGATGGCGCCGTCGAAGGTCGTGCGCACCCAGACGATGTCGTCGGCCTTGTAGCCGAGCTGCTCGGCGACCGCGTTCGCGACCGCACCCTCGAAGCCTTCACCGTTGGAGGGGTCGTCGTCGACGAACCACGGCTCGTAGTTGGGCTCGCCGGTCGCGATCGTGAGCTTGCCCTCGGTCACGGTCTGCAGGCCCGAATCGTCACCGCTGCCGGATCCGGTCTCGGCAGCGGGAGCGCTGCAGGCGGCGAGGGTGATGGCGAGGGCGGCGGCAGCGGCAGCGGCTGCCGCGCGGCGGAGGGAGGGAGTGAAGGGCACGATGACTCCAGTGCGAGGAAGGGTGTGGAGGAGACGGCGAGGCAGGCGGGTCTGCTTCTGCAGAGACGGTCTGCCTCTACAGAGTAGGCGATTCGGCGAGACGCCAATCGGCGAAATCGAAACCTGGAGACACGAAGCACGAGACCAGGACCTCGTCGGCATCGAGCGGGCGGGCGGCCTGCCAGACATCGGCGGGAACCAGCACCTGGGCGGCATCGTCGGGGCCGAGCACGACCGTGGTCGCCGTGCCCGGTTCCGCACCGTCGCCGCCGAGGCGGAGTTCGAGTCGGCCCGGACCATGCCAGAGCCAGAGCTCATCGCTGGTCACGACGTGCCATTCGCTGCGCTCAGAGGGCAGCAGCAGGTAGTGGATGCAGGTGGCCGCCGGGCGCGGGCCGTTCGGCGTCTCGACGGGCAGCGGGCTCGTCCACGTACGGCGGAACCAGCCGCCCTCGGGGTGGGCGGCGAGGTCGAGGCGCTCGGCGGTGGCGGGGCGCTGTGTCATGCGGAACCTCCGGATGCGGGTTCGACGGGTCGGGATTCGGCGGGTACGGATTCGACAGCGGCGCGCCCGAAGGACTCGACTGCGAAGCGCACCTCGCCGGAGACGACCGTCGCGGCGGCGCGG
>NZ_JBLVOH010000163.1:0-2608 GCF_053543675.1 Microbacterium umsixpiens | reverse complement strand
AGGTGAGGTCCGCGAGCGCGCCGACGGCGAGGTATCCGGTGCGTTCGGGGCCGACGTCGATCCCCATGGCGTGCGCGCCACCGAGGGTCGCGGCGCCGAGCAGTCGCGCGTGCAGGTCGCGGTCGGTGTAGCCCTGCGAGCGGGCGATGCGGGCGAGCTCCGCCACATCGGCGAGCACGTCGAGCGAGGGGCTGGACGACAGCGAGTCGGTGCCGACGGCGATCGGGCTGCCCTCACGCAGGTACGCGGCGATCGGCGGCTCCTCGAGTCCGATGACGGCGTTCGAGCGCGGGCACAGTGCCACCGTCGTGCGGCGCTCGCGCAGGATGGCACGGTCTCGGGCGCTCATGTACACGCCGTGCGCGATGTGGCAGTCGGGCCCGAGCACGCCGAGCTGGTCGACGAACTCGGTGGCGCTGGTGCCGAATCCGGCCTTGCGCAGCTCCTGGAAGCTGGCGAGACCGGCGGTGTGCCAGGCCTGCGGATGCTCGTGCGCGAACTCGCTCTCGAACGCGGCCTCGCCGAGGTGGATGTGGATGCGTCCGCCGCGCTCACGCACGATGTCGGGGATCTCGAGGAGCGGCTCGATGTCGAGCGAGTAGGGGGCGTGCGGCGAGAGGCCGGTGCCGGGCGGGGTGGGCAATGCGTCGAGGGCCTGCTCGACCTGCGCGCGTCCGGTGCGCGCCCAGTCGTCGTTGGTCCAGCTCATCACCTCCCAATAGGTGATGCCGTGCAATCGGGCGTCGTGCAGGGCGGTCGCCGCCGCGCGGTCGGTCACGACGTCGGCCACCGCGGTCGTGCCCGAGCGCAGCGCCTGTGCCGCGCCGTCGGCGGCATCCGCGGCCCAGTCGCGGCCGCCCTCGTAGACGGGGTCGAACGCCCGCACCCAGTCGTCGAACCCGTCGTACTGTCCGCGGCCGACCGAGGCCATGCCGGTGTACTGCAGGTGGGTGTGCGCGTTCACGAGGCCCGGGGTCAGCACGCCGGGCCAGTGCACCTCGTCGGCCTCGATCCCGCGCTCGGACAGCGACCGCAGCACCCACTCGCGCTCGCCCACGTGCATGATGCGGCCGTCGCGCACGGCGACCGCGCCGTCGACGATCGGTGGAGCGGTGATCGGCACCACGAGCCCGGCGGAGTAGACGGTGACGGCGGTCATGCGGATGCTCCCCGGAATCGCGGCGAGCGCCACTCGCGCAGTGCATCGACCTGCGCGAGGCTGCGCTCGTCGATGCGCTCACCGCGGGCGGCGAGCGCGGCCGTGCCGATCGTGGTGTCGGCCTCGGGCGGCAGGGGATGCACGCCGGCGGGCAGGTCGTGCGTGAGCAGATGCTCGACGGCGAAGAGCTGCACCGCGAACGACAGATCCATGATCTCGATCGGGTTTCCCTCGCCGGCCGACAGATTCACGCAGCCGCCGCGGGCGATGACGAGGGCACCGTCTCCGGCGCGTTCGACGAACGGAGAGGCTTCGCCGTTCTCGCCCGCATACGGTCGCAGGGTCGAGGGATCGAGGTCGATCTCGTGCGGAACGCCGCCTGCAACCGCGACGACCGCCGCCGTACGCAGGACTTCGGCGTCGACCGTGTGCGGAGCGCCCGTGGCCGAGACGACGAGCGCACCGGGGGCGAGGTCGTGCAGCCTGCCGATGCGGTAGCCGTCGTGGGCGGCCCGCAGTGCGCGGACGGGGTCGGTCTCGGTGACCGCGACCTCGATGCCGAGCGCCCGCAGGTGCGCGGCGACGCCCTCGCCGACGGGGCCGTAGCCGACCACGACCGCGGGCTGGTCGCGGAGGTCGATGCCCGCGGCATCCAGCGCATCGGCGATCGCGAACACGCACGACTGGCCGGTGCCGTAGCGGTTGTCGAAGGAGGTCTTGGTGAGGGCGTCGTTCACGGCGATGACGGGGATCTCGAGCACGCCTTCGCGCTGCATGAGCCGCAGTGGAGTGAGCCCGCTCGTGGTCTCCTCGGCCGCACCCTTCAGTTCTGTGGCGATCCCCTCCTCATGCGCGAGGCGGATCAGGTGCGAACCGTCGTCGAGCAGCAGGTCGAACCCGCGGCGCAGGAACGACACGGCGGCAGTGCGTTCGGCAGCACCCGAGAGGGTCGGGTCGCCGTCGACGGGGATGCCCCGAGCACGCAGCACCGCCGCGACCTCGACGTCGATCTCATCGGGGTGCGCGTAGACGGCGACCGTGGCGCCGGCATCCCGCAGCAGCAGGGCGAGTTGGGCGGTCTTGGGTTCGAGCACCATCGCGATGCCGATGCGGACCCCGCGCACCGTCCCCTTCTCGCCGAGGCGCCGGGCGAGGTCGGAAGAGACGGGCATGTGACGTCCGGCCGCATCCACGCGGTCCTCGGCCGTCTTCCGCACGGGAAGCGGGTGGCCGTCGAGCAGGATCTCGGGCGCCTCGCCCGTCACGAACGTCACGCCGCCGTCGCCGAGGTGCGCACCGAGCGCCGGCAGCAGCTGACGCAGTGCCTCGGCCACGGCATCCGACCCGACGACCGAGAAGTCACGACCCGACACGAGCAGGTTGGTCTCGCGGGCGAAGCGGCGCACCAGACGCTGGGCGGTCACGGTCTCGTCGGTCACCTGTCAAGGG
>NZ_JBLVOH010000162.1:8626-9494 GCF_053543675.1 Microbacterium umsixpiens | reverse complement strand
CCACCCGTGTCGCCGTCCACACCGCGTGCGCGGGCGGGGTGCAACGGGTGCTGTTCGACCCGCACGGGCGGATCATCGGCATCAGCACCACCGACCGGATCTTCACCGCGCATCAGCGTCGCGCGATCACCCTCCGCGACCGTGAGTGCCTCATCCCCGGCTGCCACGTCCCCGCGACCTGGTGCGAGATCCACCACGTCCACGAGCACGCCCGCGGCGGTCCCACCCACACCGACAACGGCGTCGCCCTCTGCTGGCACCACCACAGAACCCTCGACACCTCCGGATGGGAGATCCGCATGCGCCACGGCACACCCCACGTCCGCGGACCCGCCTGGTGGGACCCCACCAGACGCTGGCGCACCCCACAACCCCCGACACCACGACCCCCGACGACACGAACAACGACCTCGCGAAACGACACGCGTTCTGTTCCGCTGCGGGTGTGAAGGGCTGCTGCGGGTGTGATCTGTCGTTGCCGGGAGGACGAGCGCCAGCCCACTCAGCGAACGAGGAGAGACACCGCGACGATGGCGAGGGAGACGGCGCCGAAGGCGGCGGCGAGCGCCGTCAAGGCGAGAAGCATCCCGCCTCCGGGCATCGCCTCGGAAGAGAGCTCCGCCGGTGTGGAGAGCTCCGCCGGTGTCGAGGAGTGCAGGGCGGCGGTCGTCTGCAGCTGTCGGCGCCGGGCGGCCAGCCAAAACGTGCATGCAGCGCCGATGCCGACAACTCCCGGCGCGAGTCCCCACGCAGCCGCGTCGGCCGGCAGCAGAAGGGGGAAGATCCTGAGGGAGACCACCGAGCCGATCGCGATGGCGAGCGCAGTCCGCCGCCACGCGAGTTCCGTGCGCTCCGGCTGCAGTCCCGG
>NZ_JBLVOH010000162.1:6329-8606 GCF_053543675.1 Microbacterium umsixpiens | reverse complement strand
GCAGTCCCGGATCGAACGGACCCGAGACGAGTGACCCCGGGGGGATGTGCCCCTGACCGGTCACCGCCAGAGCACCCCCGCCAGGACCAGCAGGCCGACGACCGTCACGACGACCGCGAGCACGACCGCAGAGAAGGCTCCCGGCAGCGGGCGAGACTGCCGCAGCGCCCGCTCCGCGCGCATCCACTCCCACCAGGCGAGGGGGGCGACCGCGGTGCCGGTGATCATCAGCAGCAGTGAGGCCGCGAGGCGGAAACCGGCGTGCAGGTCGAGGCCCAGGACTTCGAGGGCGACGCCACCCGCGATCAGCGCGAGGCCGGTGCGGGTCCACGCGAGGAACGTGCGCTCGTTCGCCAGAGAGAAACGCGGATCGGGTTCTTCGCCGATGCCGAACACCGAGGCGGGGAAACGTCGCATCGCCTCATCGTAGCGGCGGGTTGCGGCGCTCGCGGGGGAGCGACCGTCGTCAGGAGATCGCGATCTCGAACCCGGTGGCCGTGGGGGTCACGGCCACCTGCGAGAGATCCGTGACCAGGACGGTCGGGTTGTGCGCTGCCGCGTGCTTCCCGACACCGACGACCCGCATGCCGGCCGCGAGACCCGCCTGGATTCCCGCGCCGGAGTCCTCGAACACGATGCAGTCCGCTGGGTCGATCCCCAGCAGGCCCGCGGCGCGGACGAATCCCTCGGGATCGGGCTTGGAGGCGGAGACGTCTTCGGCGGTCACGCTGCGCTCGGGCACGGTGAGCCCGGCGGCCTGCATCCGAGCGGTCATGAGGGCGACGTTGGCGGAGGTGACGATCGCGTGCGGGAACGGCTGCAGCGCCTCGAGCAGCGCCCGTGCGCCCGGGATCTCGATCACACCGTCGACATCACTCGCCTCCGTGGCGAGCATGACCTCGTTCTCACGGAGGTTGATGGCATGGTCGCGCTCGGGCAGCATGATCGCCATGCTCTGGTGACCCTGGCGGCCGTGCACGACGCGGAGCACCGTCTCGCGGTCGATGCCGTGCGGCTCCGCCCAGGCGAGCCAGAGCCGCTCCACGACAGCTGTCGAATCGACGAGGGTCCCGTCCATGTCGAGAAGGACGGCGCGGGCGGCGAGAGTCTGGGGCACCCCTCCAGGCTAGTGCGGGCCGGACGCCTGCCGACTTCTATGATGTGGACCGGGAGGCACGGACGATGAATGCACTCGCGAAGAGAGTCGTGCAGGTGCTGCGGCAGGTGCGGGGTCCCGACACGGCGGATGCCGTGTTCGAGGCGACTGCGCTGATCGTCGGCGCCGGGTTCCTCGTGATCGGCTTCCTCGTCGCGCTCCCGGTGTTCTGGGGACATGATCTGGCGATCAGCGGCAGCGGTTCGATCGGTGTCTTCGCCGCGTTCGGCGGAGCGATCACCGCGGCCATCGCCTTCGCCCTCGGACGCATCGCGGTGCGGCCGGAACAGGTGGATCCGGCCGCGGTCCGCGACGGCTTCACCGTGCCGGGCGATCGACTGCGCTGGTACGACCTCGCCGCCATCGCGTTCGCGCACGCGGCGATCGCCTACCTCGGCTGGCTCGGCGTCGCGGAGCTCCTCGAGCGGAGCTTCACGGATGCGCCGGTGTTCGCCTTTCCCGGCGCGGTGCTGGTGGCGGTCGCGTTCGCTCTGACCGGCTACGTCTCGTTTCTCAGCGCGGTGGCGCTCACGCCCATGGTCCTCTCGCTCGTGCTCGCGGTCTTCCTCGTCGTCGGCGCCTTCGCCAGCATGCTCGCCTCCAGCGACGTGCACTGGTGGCGCGACAACCTGTCGGCGCTCGGGATGAGCAGCAACAGCTCGTCCGTGGCCTTCAACGCGACCCTGATCATCGCCGGCGTCATGGTGACGACCATCGCCCGGTACGCGACAGCCGGGCTCCCCGCCGACGATCCCGCCGACCGCCGCGGACGTTTCCTCGTGCGCGGAGGTCTGATCCTCCTGGGGATCTTCCTCGCCTGTGTCGGGCTGTTCCCCGTCGACGAGTTCTTCCTCCTGCACAACACCGTTGCGACCGGCATGACGGTCGTGTTCGGCGTCGTCGTGGTGGGACTGCCGTGGCTCCTGCCCAGCATCCCGAAGGTGTTCGTGGGCTTCGGCTGGGCCTTCGTGCTGGTGATCATCCTGCTGGCCGCATTCTTCGCGGTCGGTTACTACAACCTCACCGCGGTCGAACTCATCGCCGCAGTGCTGATCTTCAGCTGGATCATCGTCTTCCTGCGCACGGCGGGCTCGATCGGAACAGCGCCGCCCGCCCGCATC
>NZ_JBLVOH010000162.1:4410-6309 GCF_053543675.1 Microbacterium umsixpiens | reverse complement strand
GGGGGCTGCGGCGTGAGCGTCAGCCCTTCACACCACTGGCGGCGATTCCGGCGACGAACACCCGCTGCGTGACCAGGAACACCAGGAGCGTCGGAAGCGACGCGATGATCGCACCGGCCAGCACCACGTTCTGATACTCGAAGCTCATCGTGTAGGACATGAGCCTGTTCAGGGTCAGGACCACCGGGTAGAGCGCCTCCGAACGCAGGATCGAGAGCGGCCAGATGAAGTTGTTCCACGCATAGACGAACATGAAGACGGCGAGCGTGACGATCGCGGGCTTCAGCAGCGGAACGACGAACTGCCAGACGATCCGGAACTCTCCGGCGCCGTCCATCCTGGCCGCTTCGATGAGTTCGTCCGGGATGTCGCGGATGAACTGCCGCATCAGGAAGATGCCGAACGCGTTCGCCAACCACGGCAGCATCACGCCGAGATACGTGTCGGAGAGTCCCATGCTGTTGACCAGGTAGTACAGCGGCACCAGGGTCACGATCGGGGGCAGGAACATCGTCGCGACGATCGACCAGAAGAGCAGATCGCGCCCCTTGAAGGTGTGCTTGGCGAACACGTACCCCGCAAGGATGCTGGTGGCGAGGACACTGAGGGTGCTGCCACCGGCGATGATGAGGCTGTTCATCATGGACTGCATGAACGGCACTGCCGTCAGCGCGGTCGCGGCCTGATCGAGCGTCGGGTCGGTCGGGAACCAGGTCGGCGGGATCTGGGAGAACTCCGCGGGCGACTTCAGCGCCGAGATCACCAGCCAGTACAGCGGGAACAGCGGCACCAGGGCGACGATCGCCAGCAGCACGTAGAGTCCAGCCGTCGACAGCCGCCGCCGCATCGGAACCGGACGCCGAGAGGCCGGCGCCGTCTTCGGCTTCGGAGCCCGAGGCGGCGTGGAGGTCGGGGTCGAGGTGCTGGTCTGAAGACTCATCGCGTGCGTCCCTTCATGATGATGCCGAGGACCCCGCCGACGGCGATGATCATGAGGAACAGCGAGACCGCGAGGGCCGAGGACTCACCGGCCATGCCGTACTGGAACGCGGTGCGCTGGATCTCGAACGAGACCATGTTGGTCGAGTTCGCGGGCCCGCCCTGGGTGAGGAGGTAGATCGGATCGAACACCTGGATCGAGTTGATGAAGGTCATCAGCACCACGAACACCAGCGACGGGCGCAGCAGCGGGATCGTGATCGACCAGGTCTGACGGACGATGCCCGCGCCGTCGATGCGTGCGGCCTCGTAGAGGTCCTCGGAGATCTGGGTGAGCCCGGCGATGAGCAGGATGACGTAGTAGCCGAGCATCTGCCAGACGTTGAAGATCACGAGCGAGACCAGGGCCCACTGCGGGTCGCTGAGCCATCCGGGCGGGTCTATCCCGACCGCGGCGACCATGGTGCTCAGCGGGCCGTAGCCGGGCGCGTAGATGTTGCTCCAGATGATGACGATCGCGATCGTCGGGATCACATAGGTCGCGAAGAGCAGCACCCGCACGATGCCCTTGCCCTTGAGGCGCGGAAAGTACAGCAGCAGCGCGATCAGCAGGGCGATCGGCACGGTGATGACGATCGACAGCAGCACGTAGAGGGCGGTGTTGCCGAGCGCCTGCACTCTGGTCGCATCGGCGAACAGCCCGGAGTAGTTGTCGAGCCCCACCCACGTCATCTCGGTGATGGGGGTGAACATCGACCAGCGGTGGAAGCTGATCCAGACCGTCATCAGGGTGGGGATGAGGGTGAAGACGCCGATGATGAGCAGCGCCGGGCTGAGGAACAGCGCCGACCAGCGTCGGGTGGAGGCGATGCTCCGGCGCTTCGAGGTGCGCGCGACGGGCGGCGCGGCGGCGGGACGTTCGAGGGTCGTCAAGTCAGGCCTTTCGGGAGGATGGCGGGG
>NZ_JBLVOH010000162.1:2743-4390 GCF_053543675.1 Microbacterium umsixpiens | reverse complement strand
CCGGGGTGTCACTGAGCGGCGCTGAGCGCGGCGTCGACGTCGCGAGCGGCGTTCTCCATCGCCGTCTTCGCGTCGACCTGTCCGTTCACGAGTGCCTCCAGCTGTCGCTGCAGGGCATCGGTCGCAGCCGGTCCGCCGAGCACGGTCGGGAACGGGGTCGCGTTCTCCAGAGCCGTCACGTACGACGACAGGAACGGCGTCTCCAGCTCAGCGGCGTGCGCCTCCAGGTCGGAGGAGCGCGTGGGCAGGATCCCCATCGACAGCAGGATGTCGGCCATCGCCGAGGAACCGGCTTCGCCGGAGTCCGGGCCGTTGAGGTAGGTGAGGAACTCCCACGCCGCCTTCTGACGCGCGTCGGAGGCCTTGCCGTTGACCATCGTCATCCAGGAGTACGAGATCGACGAGGACTCATCGCCGCTGGGGCCGACCGGGATCGGCGCGGTGGCGACGTTCTCGAAGTCATCGCCCATACCGTCGCGGAGCGCGCTCTCCCACCAGTTGGCCATGACGATCATGCCGGTCTGACCGTTCACGAAGGCGTCGAGGTACGGGCCGGTGGTGTTGGCGTTCGCCGTCGACTTCCTGGGGTCGCTCGACCCGTCGGCGACCAGCTTCTCGTACAGTTCCGCCGTCTCGAGGGCTTCCGGGCTGGTCAGCTCGGAAGCCGTGCCCTCCTCGTTCAGGAACGAGCCGCCGTTCGACGCGAGCAGCGACAGGAACGGATGCACCACGCCGGAGTTCCAGCCGGTGATGAGGCCGAAGCCCTGCTGGTCTCCGGTGGTGAGCTTCGCGGAATCCTCGACGAGGGCGTCCCAATCGGCCGGAGGCTCGGCGATGCCCGCCGCGTCGAACAGCGCGGAGTTGTAGTTGAGCTGGTACAGGTCGATCTCGTTCGGGATGCCGTACACGTCGCCGCCGTTGCTCGCCGCCGAGACGACGCCGGCCGGCCAGTTCTCCGTGACCTCGTCGGCGACGTCGGCGGGCGCGGCAGCGGCGAGGCCGTCGCGCACCAGCTCGGGCAGCCACGCGTCGTAGATGCCGACGATCGCCGGGCCGTCCGCCGACGCACCCTGCGTACGCAGGGTCGAGAGCAGGTTGCCGAACGGGACCGCCTGCACCTTGACGGTGATGTCGGGGTGGTCTTCGGTGAACGCCGCGCCGGCGGCCTCCAGCATCGCGACCTGGTCCGGTCCCCAGTGCGTGAGGAAGGTGAGTTCCTGGGGGCCGCCGGCATCGCCGGAGCCTCCGGAAGAGCCGGAGCAGCCGGCGAGGGTCAGCGTCGTCGCGAGCCCCAGAGCGGTGACCGCGAGAAGTGATTTCTTCATGGTTCCTTCGTTTCTGTGCGTATCGGGTGGGTGAGGAGGATCAGGGGCCTGCGAGGGTGAACTTCTCGGCCCCCGCAGATCGGAATGCGGCTGCGCGCCGCTCACCGACCAGGCAGCCCTTGACCTGCATGAGCGCGGAGTAGTAGTCGATGAAGCGGAAGCCGTAGGTCTCGCCGCGCGCGAAGGCGTGCTCCTGGATTCCGGTGAGCCAGAGGTCGAACGCCTCGTCGGGGATGCCGAAGAACGTGTCCGCCTCGAACCCCTCCATGTCCTCCCAGTTCTCGGCGTGCAGGATCCGCGGAACGGAATGCCGCGCCGCCGC
>NZ_JBLVOH010000162.1:0-2721 GCF_053543675.1 Microbacterium umsixpiens | reverse complement strand
TCGAGGCGAGGAAGGCGCCGCGGAGGGCCGCCTGCGCCGCGCGCTCGTGGTCCCGGTGCATGGAGTGCACCCAGTGGGTGATCAGGACATCGGGCTTGGTCGCACGGATGATCTCGGCGATCTGCTCGGCGACCGCCTCGTCGTCCGGGAGGAACCCGTCGGAGTAGTCGAGGGTGATCAGCTCAGCGCCGATCGTCTCGGCGAAGAAGCGGGCCTCGTGGAGTTTCTGCTCGCGGTAGACGCTCGGTGCGACCGTCGGATGCCCGCGCTCGCCGTAGGTGCAGTCGACGATGATGGCGCGGCCGCCCTCGAGGACGACCTTGGCGAGTGTGGGGCCCGCCGTCAGCTCCATGTCGCCGATGTGGCCGCCGACCGCGATGACGGTGTTAGACATTGCTCTCTCCGATCTCTGCGCGCAGGATGTCGAATGTGCGGGTCGCGGCGAACCCGGTCTTGGCGTACAGGGCCGATGCGGTCGATCCCTCATCGGCCCAGAGGAACCAGGCGCTGTGTGCGCCGAGCGCGGTCATCCGCTCCAGGGTCAGGTGGAGAAGCGCCTTGCCGAGTCCCGTTCCGCGGCTCTCCGGGAGCACGCCGAACGGGCCGAAACGCTCGATCACGGACTCGTAGGTGCCGTGCATGGCCCAGCCGAGCACCGTGCCCTCAGGGTTCTTGGCGATGAGGATGCGTTCCAGCGGCAGCCCGCCGAGAACGCCTTCGCGGATCGCACGCGCCCAGTCGGAATTGAAGGCTTCGCCGGCGATGCGGATCAACGGCACGAGGTCGTCGTCGCTCGGCGTTCCGAGATACCACCCGTCGGCGCGCAGCGCTTCGATCCGAGTGCGGACGTCGTCGGGCATCTGATAGCCGATCAGTGAACGGTCCATCGCGCTCGGACGCTCGATGCGGGAGAACCCCAGCGATTCGAGCAGTGCCGACGCGGCGGGGTAGCGGGCGGTATCGAGACCGGGCAGCACGTAGTTCGGCGTGTACGCCGAGAAGACGACCTCGGTCGCGCCGTGCGAGCGGAGCCAGCCGATCGCCTGGGTCAGCAGGCTGCGCCCGAGACCGTGTCCGCGCTGCTCGGGGACGACGAAGAAGAACGGGATCCACCCGGTCTCCGGCTGGAGATCGCCGGCGTCGTGTGCGATGCGGCGGCGGACGGCATAGGCCGCTCCGACGATCGCGCCGTCGCGCTCGGCGATGAGGAGGCCGTCCGCATCGAAGTTCCGATCGAGCAGGACCAGATCGCGCAGTCGTGCGGGGGTGATCCCGTCCTGCGGGGCGGATCGGGTCCAGGCCTCGGCAAGAGCAGCGCTCTCACCGGGTCGGAAGGGGCGCACCATCGTGGTGCCGTGCTCATACGTCAACGTCGTCGTCCTCTCGCCTTCGGGTGTGGCCAGTATGGCAACAATGTTCAAGAAAGTCGAGAGATACGTAGATCGTTTACATCACGGAAATATGACGATCCCGCCGCCGGTCGCCGTGGGTGTCGAACCTGGGGGAGGAGGCCGGCGCGAGCTCAGTCGCGGAGGGCGCGGGTGGCCTCGCGGGTCCGGCGCAGCGCGTCGACGGTTTCGGCGAAACGGCGCTTCGCGATGCCGACGAACAGGCAGTCGACGAGCGCCAGCTGCGCGATCCGGCTGACCATCGCTCCGGCGCGGAAGGTGGATTCGCGCACCTCGGTGAACAATGCGTGATCGGCGGCGCCGGCGAGGGGGGAGTCCTTGGCCGACGTGACTGCGATGGTCGCCGCGCCGTTGGCACGCGCCGTCTCCAGGAAGCGCACCGTCTCCGCGGTGGAGCCCGCATGCGAGAACCCGATGGCGACCGTGGGGGAGGTCTGCAGGACGGTCGCGGCGATCGCTTCGTGCGGATCGGAGGGGACGTGGGCATTCCTGCCCACGCGAAGGAGCTTGTGTGCGAGGTCTTCTGCGACGAACTGGCTCGCCCCGATGCCGAAGATCAGGATGCGGTCGGCGCGGTCCACGGCGTCGATCGCGGCCTCCAGTACGTCGAAGTCGAGTCGGGCCACCGTCTCCTCTATCGCGAGCAGTTCGAGAGAGGCGAGTTTGGACACTGCTTCGCTGAGCGTGTCCTCGTCGGAGATCTCGGACCCGAATGCGCCCCGCGCCGAGAACTGCGCCGCCTCCTTGCCCAGCTCGGTCGCGAGCGCCATGCGCAGCGGCGCATAGCCGCTGAACCCGATCGCGCGGCAGAACCGTACGACCGAGGCCACGGAGGTGTGGCACTCCTCGGCGAGTTCGTTGATGGTCATGTCGATGACGACCGACGGATTCTCCCGAATCGCTGCGGCGACGCGGGCGAGAGACGGGGGCAGCGTCGCGGCCGCTGCCTCGATCGTCGACTGAATGCTCATCCGCTTCCTCCAGAGATGTGGGATTCTCAGTATGTCGTGGGCCCCTGCGCAACGTTGGGTAAATTCTTTTCAGTAAGTCTAGATCCGATGTAGACTCTTTCCGAACTGTTGTGAACGTCACAGCGAGGAGAAAGATGAGCAGCGCCCCGACGGCCGTAGCGGTCGACCTCGGCAAGACCCGTTGCCGCGTCATGGTCGACGCCGAGCAGCGCGTCGTACGCTCGGGCATCGGCTCCCCGGGGCTCGCGACGCCGAACGGCGTCGAGGACGCCGTCGCGGGGATCCTTCCTCTGCTCGACCCGGACGAGGCACCCGAACTTCTCGGGGTCGGCGCAGCCGGC
>NZ_JBLVOH010000161.1:0-2673 GCF_053543675.1 Microbacterium umsixpiens | reverse complement strand
GTCTGGTTGTTGTCGACCGCGATGTACTGGACCTTCTTGACGCCGAGCTTGTCGGCGTCGCGGAAGTTCTCGTTCGCGACGATGGTGTACGACTCGCTGGTCGTCTTCTCGACGACGTATGCGCCCGAGCCGACGGGCTCCTCGTTGGCGAAGTTCGCGAAGTCGGTGACATCCGCCCAGATGTGCTCGGGGAGGATGTAGGTCGAGCCGAGACGCTGGAACTCGGTCGTGTACTGCGCCGACGAGTAGGTCAGCACGACCGTGGTGTCGTCGGTGGCCTCGGCCGAGACCAGGCCGTTGCCCTCGGGGTTGTTCGCCTCGTACTTGAAGGAGAACGCGACGTCCTTCGCGGTGAGAGGCTCACCGTCGCTCCACTTGAGGTCGGGCTTGATGGCGATCGTGATCACCGTGCCGTCCTCGTTGTACTCGAAGGTGTCACCGATCAGGCCGACGGGCTCGGTGTCGGCGGTCTTGTTGTAGAAGAACAGCGGCTCGTAGATGGGGCCGAGCGCGCCGTGGAGCACGGTGGGCGCGAACGGGTTGTAGTTCGCGGTGATCGGCGTCTGGCTGCCGGCCCAGACGCGAAGGGCACGGTCGCTGTCGGCGTTGCCGTCGTCGCCGCCGCCGGTGCCGCAGGCGGTGAGGCCCATGGCGAGGACGGATGCTCCGGCGATCGCGGTGAGCGCGATTCTGCGCTTTCCGTTTCGGATCATTTCTCTTGTTTCCTCTCGGTGCTGCACTGCAGGAGGGATCGCTCCGGATGGAGCGGAACCCCGACTGTGGGGTTCGTGGGCCCGGGGAGGTGGCCGATCGGCCTCTCCCCGGAGGGGGTTTGTTAGGACAGTAACCTAACAAACCCTGTGGCGGCGAACAACCCTCCTGGAACGCACCAGATAACGTTTCGGCCTCGACGCGAGAAGGCGTCATGTGCGCGCACTAAGGGTCTCGATGACACTAAGATCGAATCCGGAGGTTAAGGTGTCTATGACTCAAAGCAGGGACATCCGGGTGGCCGTCTCGACGGTCATCCTGACGCTGCGGCGCGCCGACGACGGACGCGCGGTCCTCGCGCTGCCCCTCGTCCTGCGCACCCGCGAGCCCTTCGCCGACCAGTGGGCGCTTCCCGGTGGCTGGCTCACCGCGACCGAGTCGCCCGTCGACGCCGCAGCTCGCACCCTCGCCGAGACGACGGGTCTCGCCCCCAGTTACCTGGAGCAGCTCTACGCCTTCGGCGCTGTCGACCGCTCCCCCACCCGAGTCGTCTCGATCGTGTACTGGGCGCTGCTGCGTCAAGACGACGTGACCGCGCAGATCTCGGCCCACCGGGCATCCGGTCATGCCCCCGAGAACGTCCGGTGGTTCGACATCGATCAGTTGCCGCAACTGGCCTTCGACCACGCCAAGATCGTCGAATACGCCCTCTGGCGCCTGCGCAACAAGGTCGGCTACAGCCGGGTCGCACAAGGCTTCCTGCCCGCCGAGTTCACGCTGGCGGAGCTGCGCGAGGCGTACGAATCGATCCTCGGGAAGAGCCTCGATCCCGCCAACTTCCGTCGTCAGGTGGAATCCGCGGGCAACCTGCTCCCCACCGACCGCTTCCGCACCGGGAGCCACCGTCCTGCACGTCTGTACCGCGACAACACCGATGTCGAGCTGGCCGACCGCGGCCCCCTCGGTCCCGAAGAAACGAGCACCCGATGAGCATCACCTTCGTCCCCGCGCCCGCCGTTCCGCCGCTGGACGCCTCGGTGGACCACGCCATCCAGGCGATCGTCGCCGGCACATCCACCGACCCGACCTGCGCCACCGACCTGGCCGCGGGGCCGTGGGACTTCGACTCCCGACCCGGATACGGACCCGGCTCCTCGATGGGTGACGTGATCCCCACGGGATCCCCACGGCAAGGCGAACTCCCCGTCGCATATCGGGAAGCGTCGGAGGACGAGCTCGACGCACGCATCCGCGCGGCGAAGGCCACTCTCGGCGATCGGGTCGTGATCCTGGGCCACTTCTACCAGCGCGAAGAGGTCGTGCGGCACGCGGACTACGTCGGCGACTCCTTCCAACTCGCCACGGCAGCCAAAGGCAGAGCAGACGCCGAGGCGATCGTGTTCTGCGGCGTGCACTTCATGGCCGAGACCGCGGATCTGCTCTCGCAGCCCGAGCAGGCCGTGATCCTGCCGAACCTCGCCGCCGGATGCTCGATGGCCGACATGGCCGACATCGACCAGGTCGAGGAGTGCTGGGAACAGCTGGCAGACGTCTTCGGCGATCTCGACACCCCCGACGCGGACGGCCGCGTGCCGGTGATCCCCGTGACGTACATGAACTCCTCGGCGGCGATCAAGGGCTTCGTCGGACGGCACGGCGGGATCGTGTGCACCTCGTCCAACGCCCAGACCGTGCTCGAGTGGGCCTTCGAGCGCGGCCGGCGGGTGCTGTTCTTCCCCGACCAGCACCTGGGGCGCAACACCGCCAAGGCGATGGGCGTGCCACTCGAGCAGATGCCGATGTGGAACCCGCGGCGAGCGCTCGGCGGCTCCTCGGCCGCTGAGCTCGTCGATTCCCGGGTGATCCTGTGGCACGGCTTCTGCTCCGTGCACCGGCGCTTCACCGTCGGGCAGATCGACCAGGCCCGCGCCGACCACCCCGGCGTGCGGGTGATCGTGCACC
>NZ_JBLVOH010000160.1:0-2775 GCF_053543675.1 Microbacterium umsixpiens | reverse complement strand
CCTGCCGTTCCAGGTGCCGCTCGCCGAGGCCCGCCTGGGCGCCGAGGCCGCGGCGCACGGTGCGGTCGTGCACGCGTTCCAGCGGCACGCCGCCGAGATCTACGGCATCGACGACATGCCGGCCCCGCCCATCACCCCCCTGCCGGTCGAGCCGGTCGAGCCGGTCGGGGCGGACGACACGACCCCCGAAGACCCCGAGGAGAAGCAGTGAGCACGTTGAAGGTCGGACTCATCGGAGCCGGCGGCATCTCGCGCGTGCACGCCGACGCCTGGCGGGCGCTGGGCGCCGAGGGGTACGTCACCTCCCTGGCCGGCGCCGAGGAGATCGCCGAGGAGTACGGCTTCGAGCTCGTCTCCGACGTCGACACGCTCATCGGGCTGGTCGACATCGTCGACATCGTGACCCCCAGCAGCACCCACGCCGACTTCGCCCTGCGGGCCATCGAGCGCGGGCGCGACGTCATCTGCGAGAAGCCGCTGGCGGCGACCGCCGAGGCCGCCACCACCGTCGCCCGCGCGGCCGATGAGGCGGGCGTGCGACTCTTCCCCGCCCACGTCGTCCGATACATGGGCGAGTACGCGCAGATCAAGGCCGGCATCGACGCCGGGCGCATCGGCACCCTCGCCGTGCAGCGCTTCAGCCGCGCCGGCTCCGCGCCGCAGACGCCCTGGTTCTTCTCGGAGAGCACCGGCGGCGGCGTCATCCGCGACCTGATGATCCACGACATCGACCAGGCGGTCTGGTTCGCCGGCCCCGTCGCCACGGTCTTCGCGGTGCAGAATCCGCCGACCGTCGACGACCGGGTTCCCGCACCCGTCACCGCGCACGTCGTGCTGACGCACCGCAGCGGCGTGATCAGCCACCTGCACGCCAGCTGGGTCGCCCCGGGCATGCCGTTCCGCACGAGCGTCGAGGTCGCGGGCTCCGAGGGCCGGCTGCGATACGACAGCGCCGAAGACGCGTCGCTGCGGACGGATGCCGTGCTCGACGCCGGCGCTACCGACTACCTGCCGCCGATGTCGCCCGAAGAGAGCCCGTACTACGCCGAGATCGTCGACTTCGTGGCCGCGTTGCGCGAAGGCCGCGACGCCAGGGTGAGCCCGGCGGATGGCATCGAGGCGGTCGCGGTCGCCGAGGCCGCCTATGCCTCGATCGCCGCCGGCGCCCCCGTCGCGCTCCCCACCCCCGACCGCACCGAGGCCGAGGAGGCCGTCCGATGACCGCCCCCACCCCGCTGCGGATCGCCGTGCTGTCGTTCGCGCACACGCACGCCCTGAGCTACGTGCACGCGCTGAAGGACATGCCGGGCGTCGAGCTGATCGCCGCCGACCCCGACGGCGCCACGGCTCCGGACGACGCCCCCCGAGGCGCCGCACTGGCTGCGGAGCTGGGTGTCGCGTACGTCGACACCTACGACGAGGCGTTCGCCTGGAAGCCGGATGCCGTCGTGATCGCCGCCGAGAACTCCCGGCACCGTGCCCTCGTCGAGCGCGCGGCCGCCGCCGGGGTGCACGTGCTGTGCGAGAAGCCGCTGGCCACGACCGTCGACGACGCGATCGCGATGCGCGAGGCGTGCGAGCAGGCCGGAGTGATCCTGATGGTCGCCTACCCGGTGCGTTTCGCGCCGAGCGTGCGCGACGCGATCGCCGAGCTGCAGAGCGGCCGTCTCGGCAAGGTCCTCGGGGTCACCGGCATCAACAACGGCAAGCTCCCGGAGGATCGCGCCTGGTTCACCGATCCCGAGCTGGCGGGCGGCGGCGCCCTCGTCGACCACGTCGTGCACTGCGCCGACCTGCTCGACGAGCTCCTGGGCGAGCGGGCGCAGTCGGTCCGCGCGATGTCGAACAGCATCCTGCACGCGCAGCGCGAGCTCGCGGTCGAGACCGGCGGACTCGTCACCATCCAGTACCCGAGCGGGGTGATCGCCACGATCGACTGCTCGTGGAGCTGGCCGATGAGCTCGGCGACCTGGGGCGGCCTCACGCTGCAGGTCGTGGCCGAGCGCGGCACCGTCACGGTCAGCCCCTTCGCGAAGGGTGTGGCCGGGCATGATGCGCTCGGCGAGACGTGGAGTCCCGTCGGGGCGGACCTCGACGCTCTGCTGCTCGAGGAGTTCGTCCGCGCCGTGCGCGAGGGCCGGCAGCCGCAGCCCGATGCCGGCGTCGGCATCCGCACGGTCGAGATCGCCAAGGCCGCCCAGCTCTCCGCGGCCCGCGCCGGCGAGGTCATCACCCTCGGCTAGACACCGCACCGCAGGATCCGCACGGCAGAGAGGCCAGCATGCACACCGCGCACAGCACCACCGGATGGCGACAGCGCGCGCTGGCCGTGATGCCGGTCGGGTCGAGCACCAACTCCAAGGCGCCGACGCTGCTGCCGGAGGAGCCCGAGGTCATCGTCCGCGGGCACGGATGCCGGGTGTGGGATGACCGGGGCCGTGAGTTCATCGACTACCGCTGCGCGCTCGGACCCGTGACTCTGGGCTATGCGGATCCGACCGTCGACGCCGCGATCCGCGCCCAGCTCGACGACGGCATCCTGTTCGGCCACCCGCATCCGCTCGAGACGACGACGGCCGAGCTGTTCTGCTCCCTCGTGCCCGGTGCCGAGGCCGCGCGCTTCCTGAAGACCGGCGGCGAGGCGCTGGCAGCCGTGATCCGCATCGCCCGCGCGCACACCGGTCGCGACCGGGTCGTGCAGATCGGTTACAACGGCTGGCTCAACTCGCTCGCGGCGGGCGCGCGGGTGCTGCCCGGGGCGACGACGGATGCCGT
>NZ_JBLVOH010000159.1:2731-4626 GCF_053543675.1 Microbacterium umsixpiens | reverse complement strand
CGGAAGGGGATCATGTCGACCTTCAGCGGATTGAACACTGCGGCCAGCGGACTCGCGGCCGCCCGACGCGGCATGGACGTGGTCGGGCAGAACATCGCCAACCAGAAGACCGAGGGGTATACGCGCCAGCGCGTCCAGACCTCGGCCATCGCAGCAATCGCCCAGACCGGCCGGTTCAGTGTCGGCGCTCTGCCGGGACACGGCGTCTCCATCGACGGCGTCGCACGGCTCGGCGATGCGCTGCTCGACGCGCGCGTCCGCGACTCGCTCGCCGCATCGGGCTTCTGGTCCACGCGCGCGGTCGCCGCGACCACGATCGAGGCTTCGCTCGCCGAGCCCACCGAGAACGGACTGGCAGCGCGACTGTCGAAGTTCTGGTCCGGCTGGCAAGATCTCGCAAACACCCCGGACTCCGGTGCAGCGGCATCCACCATCCTCGAATCCGCCAAAGAGCTCGCCTCCCACATCGCCGGCGGCTACCGCACCGTGGCCACCCAGTGGAGCGACGCGCGGGCCACCGCCGAGCGCACCGTCACGCAGGTCAATGCCGCCGCCGACCAGATCGCGGTGCTCAACGGCGAGATCCGCGACGCCCTCGCCTCCGGGCGCTCGGCGAACGAGCTCATGGACCAGCGGAGCGTGCTCGCACAGAACGTCGCCCGCATGTCCGGGGCGGCGGCCACCATCGAGAGCGACGGGTCGATGACCCTCCGCGTCGGCGGCAACGCGCTGGTCTCGGGTTCCGATGCGCGCCACCTCGTCCTCAACGGCCCGGCCACGATCGACGCGGGACAGCGCTTCACGGTCTCGTGGGCATCCGCCACCGACCTCCCGGCCTCGATCGACGGCGGCGAGCTCGGTGGTTCGCTCGCCGTGCTCGCACCGGCGGCGGACGGCGGGATGCTCGCGCAGCTCGCCTCGACCTACGACGCGGTGGCGACAGCCCTGGCCGGTGCGCTGAACACGCAGCACCGCGCGGGTGTCACCTCGTCCGGGCAGCCGGGCGGCGACTTCTTCACCCTTCCGACGACCGGGTCGGCCGCGCTCGGACTGCGGGTCGCCGTGACGACCCCGTCCGAGCTGGCGCTCGCCGCACCGGGTGCCGGTGCGCTGGATGCGACCAACGCCGACCTGATCTCGCAGATCGGGCGCGGCGCCACCTCGCCCGACGCCCTCTGGTCCGACCACGTCACGCGCTTCGGGGTGGCGACAGCCGCCGACGTGCAGCGGGCGAAGGTCTCCGACTCGGCGGCGGTCGCCGCGGTCGGGGCGCAGCAGTCCGTGGCCGCCGTCGACGGCGACGAGGAGACGATCAGCCTGCTCACCTACCAGACCGCCTACCAGGCCGCAGCCCGCGTGATGACGGCGGTGGACGAGGCGCTCGACGTCCTCATCAACCGCACGGGTCTCGTCGGACGCTGATAAAGGAGCACCGTGATCTCCCGAGTGACATCGTCATCCATGACGCAGACGGCGATGCGCCAGCTGCAGTCCAACCTCACCGAGCTGGCGCGTCTGCAGGAGCAGGCGACCTCGCAGCGCGCTTTCGCCACTCCGTCCGAAGACCCGGCAGCCGCGGCCGCGGCCCTCGCCCTGCATGCGGAGCAGCGCCGCAACGACCAGTACGCACGCAACATCGACGACGGGCTCGCGTGGGTCACGGCGGCGGATGTCGCGATCACCGCGAGCACCTCGCTGCTGGGCCGGGTCCGCGACCTCACCGCCCAGGGGGCGAACGACGGTGCGCTGGATGCCACCGCCAAGGAGGCCCTGGCCGTCGAGCTCGAGGGCATCCGCAAGGAGCTCCTGTCCCAGGCCAACACCCGACTGCTCGGTCGCTCGGTGTTCGCCGGCACCTCGGACACGGCGGCGTTCGCCGCGGACTACTCGTACAG
>NZ_JBLVOH010000159.1:0-2711 GCF_053543675.1 Microbacterium umsixpiens | reverse complement strand
CGGCACCGGCGACGACTCGGTGTTCGCCCTCGTCGACAAGATCGTCGCCGACCTCCGTTCCGGTACGAACGTCGGCCCCCGTCTCGCGGAGATCGACGATCGACGCACCGCCATGCTCGGAGTGCAGGGCTCCGTCGGAACCCGCCAGTCTCAGATCGAACGCGCCAAGGAGG
This sequence comes from Microbacterium umsixpiens, assembly GCF_053543675.1. NCBI lineage: Bacteria > Bacillati > Actinomycetota > Actinomycetes > Micrococcales > Microbacteriaceae > Microbacterium > Microbacterium umsixpiens. The sequence continues at coordinate 2,538 of NZ_JBLVOH010000159.1, read as the reverse complement.
CGGCAGTGCAGAATTCCGTGTCCCTCGAGTCCCGCCGCACGGCGGTCGAGGACGTCGATTCGATCGAGGTGCTCGTGCGGTTGCAGGCGCAGGAGCTCGTGTACCGCTCCGCGCTCGCGGTGAACGCGCGCGTTCTCCAGCCCTCGCTGATGGACTTCCTGCGATGACCGCGGCACTCAGCTTCCTGACGCCCCCTCCGGGACTCGCGCCGCACGTCGAGTTCGCGCTCGCACCGGTCGACGGTGCGGACGGTCTGTTCTCGATGCGAGCCGTGGACGACGCGGATCTGCGCCTGTACCTCGTCGACCCGAGCACCGTGCTCGGCGAGTATGCGCCGATCCTCACCGACGACCAGGCCGAGAGCCTCGCGCTCGCCTCGGCCGACGATGCACTGGTCCTCGTGGTCGCCCACCCCTCCACGGAAGGCGTGAGCGTGAACCTGATGGCGCCCGTGATCGTCAATCGCACCACGGGAGCCGCGTCGCAGGTGATCCTCGAGGATCAGGACTACCCGCTCCGCGCTCCGCTGGGCTGAGGCGCGAGCCGCGGGCACTCCGGGCCTCTCTCACAGCGCGACCACGGCTACCCTGGAGACGTGATCCTTGCCGTCGACACCTCCCTGGGCACCGCTGTCGCCCTCATCGATGCCGACGGGGCGCGACGCGCCGAAGCCGCTGCCACCGACCCGCTGGGCCACGCCGAGGTGATCGGCGACCTGCTCGTCGCGGCGCTCAGCGATGCGGGTGACGGCGAGGTGACGCATGTCGTGGCCGGCATGGGCCCCGGACCCTTCACCGGGCTCCGCATCGGCATCGCCGCGGCCCGCACCTTCGCCCTCGGACGCGGCCTCCCGGTCGTCCCGGTCCCCAGCCATCTCGCCGCCGCGCTCACCGCGCTCGAGACCGAGTCGCAGCCGTTCGCGATCGTCACCGATGCCCGCCGACGAGAGGTCGCGATCACCGTCTTCGACGGGCTGGATGCCGATGGGATCCCGCACATCGTCGCCGACACCGTCCTGGTGCGGGCGGCCGATGCCGACGCGCACCTCGACGGCATCCGCCGCATCGATGTCGCCACCCTGTCGGCGGCGGACCTGGCGCGCGTCGGAACACGCGCCCTGGCAGCCGGTCGCACGCTCACGGGTGACGAGCCGCTCTACATGCGCCACCCCGACGTGACGGTGCCCGGTGCACCGAAGAAGGTCGGCTCATGACCCTCCGCGACGCCACCGCGGACGACCTCGACGCGATCATGGCGATCGAGGAGCGGTCCTTCCCGACCGACGCGTGGAGCCGCGAGACCATGGCCGCCGAGCTCGAGAGCATCCACGGCCGCTACCTCGTCGACGACCACGACGGCGCGGTCATCGGCTACGGCGGCGTGCGCGCGCTGCGTGGCAGTGCCGACGCCGACATCCAGACCATCGCGCTCCTCGCCGAGCACCGCGGGCAGGGTCGGGGCCGCGCGCTCCTGCGTGCTCTCCTGGCCGCCGCGGCCGAGCGCGGTGCCCGTGAGGTGTTCCTCGAGGTCAGGGCCGACAACCCCGCGGCGGAAGGCCTGTACCTCGCGGAGGGGTTCGAGGAGATCGGCCGTCGCCCCCGCTACTATCAGCCGGACGACGTGGACGCGATCGTGATGCGTCTGGAACTGCGCCGCCACCCGGCATCGCACGACACGACCGAGGAGGCGAAGGCATGAGCGAACCTCTGGTCCTCGGCATCGAGACGAGCTGCGACGAGACCGGCATCGGCGTCGTCCGCGGGCGCACCCTGCTCTCCAACACCATCGCGTCGAGCATGGACGAGCACGCCCGATACGGCGGCGTCGTGCCCGAGGTCGCCGCGCGGGCGCACCTCGAGGCGATGCAGCCCGCCATCGATGCTGCGCTCGCCGAAGCGGGCGTGGGTCTCGACGACCTCGATGCGGTCGCCGTCACGAGCGGCCCCGGCCTCGCGGGCGCGCTCATGGTCGGAGTGGGCGCCGCCAAGGGCCTGGCCGTATCGATCGACAAGCCGCTGTACGCCGTCAACCACCTCGTCGGCCACATCGCCGCCGACATCCTCACGGCCGATTCCGCGCCGCTCGAGTACCCGACCATCGCGCTGCTCGTCTCCGGTGGTCACACCTCGTTGCTGCACGTCCGCGACCTCACCACCGACGTCGAGCTGCTCGGCGAGACGATGGACGACGCCGCCGGCGAAGCCTTCGACAAGGTCGCCCGGCTCCTGTCGCTGCCGTACCCCGGCGGTCCCGAGATCGACCGGGCGGCGGCCGACGGCGACCCGGACGCGATCCGGTTCCCGCGCGGTCTCTCCCGGGCATCGGATCTGGCGAAGCATCGGTACGACTTCTCGTTCTCGGGTCTGAAGACCGCCGTCGCGCGGTGGGTCGAGCGCTGCGAGGCCGACGGGATCGAGGTGCCGGTGGCCGATGTCGCCGCGAGCTTCCGCGAGGCGGTCGTCGATGTGCTGGTGACCAAGGCACTCGCGGCCTGCGCCGACCTCGGGGTGCCGCGCCTGCTGCTGGGCGGCGGCGTGA
>NZ_JBLVOH010000158.1:0-2712 GCF_053543675.1 Microbacterium umsixpiens | reverse complement strand
TCGTCCGCGGCGACGGGGTCGCTCTGGGCGACGGACGCCTGCAGAGCTCGCCAGTGCTGGGCCTGCGCGCGGCGATGCTGGCCGAGGACGTTCGTCGCGATGCCCATCAGCCACGGCAACGCCGATGGCCTGGACATGTCGTAGCGCCCGCGCTTGCGGAACGCGATCAGGAAGGTCTCGCTCACGACGTCGTCTCTCGCCGCCGGTCCGACGCGGCGGGCGACATAGCCGGAGACCGCGTCGATATGTCGTTCGAAGATCTCGGAGAATTGCTCCGCGGCGTCGAACGATTCACGGATGATGTCGTTGTCGTTGCTCACACTGGTTATTCGTCTCCCGCCGGCATCCGGTTCCATCCCTTCCTGCGGGATCGAGCCGGGCCGCGCGATTACCGGCGCATCCGGTCGGTCGAGTACTCCGCGCTCGCGTACGTCCCGCCCTGTGGCATCGACGCATCGAGTGGCTCTTGGGCACCCCAGTCGGCGGCATCGTCCTGCGGCGTGAAGCCGATCGACGCTCCCGCGTCGAGATCCCACCAGCGCGTCGTGTTCGCGGACACGGCATAGAAGACGGCCGTGTGCTCGGTGGTGGTCATCGCGGCGAGGAACGCGCGCACGGCATCCGCAGGGCTGAGCCAGGTGCGCTGTTCGCGTGCGGATCCCGGTCGCTGCTCATAGCTGCCGATGCGCACCGAGACGGTGCTGATGCCGAACTTGTCGGCGTAGAGCCGGCAGAGCGCTTCGCCCGCCACCTTCGCCACCCCGTAGAAGCCGTCGGGACGGGGCGGCATGTCCGGCGAGACGCGCTCGCCGGAGGGATACATCCCTGTCAGGCGGTTGCTGCTCGCGAAGACCACTCGGGGAACTCCGGCACGTCGAGCGGCATCCAAGACGTGGTAGGTCCCGACGATGTTCACCTCGGCCAGGTCGTGGAAGTCAGCCTCGTCGGCGATCCCGCCGAGATGGATGACACCGTCTGCCCCGGCGAACAGCTCGACGAGAGATTCCAGGTCGCCGAGGTCCATCGTCGTGACGGAGTCATCGGGGCCCACCGGCGACGTCGGGCGGATGTCGGTGGACACCAGCTCGACCTGCTGTTCCGCGAGGGCGGCGCGCAGCGCTGATCCGATGGTTCCCGCAGCACCCGTGACGACCCAACGGCTTCCAGTGATCATGGTCGGATGCTATCCGGGCCGTCGGACACCGCCGGCACCCGCGGCAGCGCTCGGGTGGAAGCGGCCGCAGCCGCGACGACGAGTGCGAGCGCCCCGAGTCCGAGCGGCAGGGTCGCGACCACAGCCACGCCGCCGACGAGCAACGGACCTCCAGCATCGCCCAGTTCCCGGCCGAGCTCGGCCGTTCCCATCGTGCGCCCCATCCGCTCGGGCGGGGTCGTGTCGGCGAGGTGTGCGAACGCGAACGGGGTGGCGACGCCGATCCCGATGCCGAGCAGTCCCGCGGCGAGATAGAGCGTGGGCAGTGCCGGCGAGACGGCGGCGACCAGGATGCCGGCGGCGATGATCCCCAGTCCCACGGCCATCGCGGCGCGATCGCTCAGACGCGCGCTGTCGCGGAAGCGTCCGGCCCAGGGCTGCGTGAGCGCCGAGCTCAGTGCCAGCACCGAGGCGATCGCGATGCTCGCGAACAGGGGCGCCTCTTGCGCGGTCGCAAGCGCGGGGAGGAAGCCGATCGCCGCCCCGAGCGCACCCGTCGACGCGGCGAGCACGAGGGTGGGGATGAGGAACCCGCGCTCGGTCGTCTGACGGATGAGGTCGGCGACCGTGTAGCGGGGGCGGGGAAGCGGCTCGATGCGCGGGAGTGCGATCGCCACCCAGATCGCCGTGACGATCGCCACCACGCTCAGGGAGGCGAAGACCAGTGCGAACCCGCCGAGGAAGAGGAGCCCCGCACCGAGCAGTGGGCCGAGCGTGTAGCCGAGGCCCTTCCATGATCCGTATCGGCCGAAGTACTTCCCTTTCGCGCCGGGTGCGGCCAGGCGGGCGACCGTCGCCGATGCAGCGGGGGAGAAGGCGGATGCCGCGGCACCCTGTCCGAGGCGCGCGACCGCGAGGGCCACGGTGCTCGACGACCACAGACCGATGAGCGACACGAGTCCGAACGCCAGCAGCCCGAAGACGATCACGGGTTTCGCGCCGATCCGGTCGGCCAGGGAGCCGAACACAGGCTTGAGGAACACCTCGGCCAGGTCGTAGATCGCGAGGAGTGCGCCGAGGCGCAGCAGGTCGAGGCCGATGTCCGCGCCGGTCGCGCCGAGGCCGGCCGCGATGCTGTGCGCGCCGAAGGCGGTGACGAAGCCCGCGGCGTAGAGAGGCGCGATCGTGCCCGTCGTTCCCGTCGCGGACGGCAGCTGCCCGCTCACGCGTGGACGGCCTGATAGACGAGATCGGCGAACCGTGCGAGATCGGTCACGCAGGCCGCGAGTCGCACATCGGCCTCTTTCGCGGACGGAGACTCGAACACGTCCCGGCTGCGGATCGTCCGGTGCCAGCGCTGTAGGCGGTCCAGGCTCTGCTCCTCCTCCTCGAGCTCAGCCAGCGTGAACTTCCTCTTCTCGATCTCGCGGGCGATCTCGGCCCGGTACTTGTCGCAGTCGGCGACGAACTCCGCCCAGTCGTCGGCCCGCGCCGCATCGAAGAGTTCGCGCAGCGCGGCGGTGTCGCCCCCGTCGGCCGGGGTGCGCAGCACGAGGATG
>NZ_JBLVOH010000157.1:7934-9136 GCF_053543675.1 Microbacterium umsixpiens | reverse complement strand
CCGAGTGGGTCCGGACGGCCGTCCGTGCCGGGGCTCTGGAGTCGATCCGGCGCAGAGCCGCGTCCGGGCGCCTGCTGCTGGCCGCCGTCGGGCCGATCACGGCCGCCCCACTCGCGGATGCCGGGCTCACCGCCACCCTGGCCGCACGTGGACGCCTGGGCTCGCTGGTGCGCTGCGTGGTCGACCACTACGCGTCGGGTGCCGCCCCGCGGCTGCACACGGCTCTCGGCGCGATGGAGATGCGCAGCCGCGGTGTGCTGATCGACGGCGCGTTCGTTCCGCTCTCCCGCGCCGGAGCGGGCATCCTGAGCGAGCTCTTCGATGCCGCCGGACGCGTGCTCTCGCGGGAGGAGCTGGGACTCGCGTTGCCCCGAGGAGGCGAGAGCGCCCACGCCGTCGAGATGGCGGTCGCCCGGCTGCGCGAGGCTCTGGGCGGCGCTGCGGCGATCCAGACCATCGTCAAACGCGGTTACCGACTCACCGTGGAGGAACCCCGATGACCACCCTGGTCGCCTGCTCCCACGGCACGGATTCCCCCGCAGGACGCCGCACGGTCGAAGACATCGTCGATCTCGTGCGCGCACGTATTCCGGGCACCCGTGTCGTCCAGGCCTTCGTCGACGTGCAGGAACCGGCGGTGCCCGAGGTCGTCGAACAGGAACATCTCGACGATGACGTCGTCGTGGTGCCGCTGCTGCTCTCGGTGGGTTTCCACACCGCGGTCGACATCGCGCGCGCGGTCCGTCCGTATGACGGCGTGCGGCAGGGGGAGCCCTTGGGCACCCATCCGCTCATCGCCGAGGTCCTGCGCGCGCGGCTGCGTACGGCGGTGCACGACCGCTGGCTTCCGGGCGATCACGTCGTGCTCGCGGCGGCGGGCTCCAGCAACCCTGCGGCGGTCGCCGATGTCACCACGGCGGCCGCGCACCTCGCCGACCTGATCCCGGTGCCGGTCACGATCGGTTACGCGTCGGCGATCGAGCCCCGCATCGCGGACGCCGTGAGCTTCGCGCGCGAGCGAGGAGCCTCCCGGGTGATCGCCGCGAGCCATGTCCTCGCGCCGGGGTACTTCGCCGGTCTCGTCGAGAGATCCGGAGCGGACCTGGTCTCGGCACCGCTCGGGGCGGACCCGCGCATCGCCGAGGTCATCGTCGAGCGCTTCCGCTCCGCCTGACCCGGAGCGCACCCGGAGCGCATACGGA
>NZ_JBLVOH010000157.1:2813-7914 GCF_053543675.1 Microbacterium umsixpiens | reverse complement strand
GGGCGTGCATTCCCCTCAGACCCGGGACGGTTCGCGCTCAGCCGCGCTGGTGCCGAGGCCCTGCACCGGCTCCTCCGCTGCGGCCGTCGTGACGACCTCCACGCGGGACCGGCGCTCGGTGCGACGCGCTTCGCGGGCGGCCCGAGCCTTCGGGCGGCCGTGCGTGTAGTAGATCGGCAGGCCGACGAAGAGCAGCCCTCCGACGAGGTTCCCCACGACCGTCGGCAGCTCGTTCCAGACGAGGTAATCCCAGACGGTGAAGTCGGCACCCATCAGGAGTCCGGAGGGGAACAGGAACATGTTCACGATCGAGTGCTCGAAGCCCATGTAGAAGAACAGCATGATCGGCAGCCACATCGCGACGATCTTGCCGATCGTGCTGTCCGACACCATCGCCAGGACCACGCCCGTGGAAACCATCCAGTTGCACAGCACACCGCGGATGAAGAGCGTCAGCATGCCTGCGGCGCCGTGATCCGCGTATCCGACCGTGCGCCCGTGGCCGATCTCACTGATGGCCTCGCCCACGGCACTGGGCGCGGTCGAGAACCCGTAGGTGAAGTACACGGCCATCAGGATCGCGACCAGGAGGGCACCGCCGAAGTTGCCGAGGAAGACGAGCCCCCAGTTGCGCATCAGTGCGCCGAACGAGGCACCGGGGCGGCGGTCGAGCACAGCGAGCGGTCCGAGGGTGAACACGCCGGTGAGCAGGTCGTAACCGAGCAGATACAGCATCACGAACCCGACCGGGAACAGGACGGCGCCCAGCAACGGCTGACCGGTCTGTGTCGAGACCGTGACCGCGAAGGCAGCCGCGATCGTGAGGAGTGCCGCGCCCATGAAGGCGCGGATCAGGGTGTCGCGGGTGGACAGTTGCAGCTTGTAGGCGCCGGCATCCACCATGCGTGTGGCGAGTTCGGCGGGCTTGATGTAGGACACAGGACCTCCACGGGGACGGGAGCACGGATGCTCGACTGACTCGAGCATGCGGGAGCCTCGTTTCCGCGGGCCGCACCGGACGTTACGTCTGTGGTGCGAATCTCTCACTTCCCCTTCAGCGAGGTGTGAGATGCGCGGTCGTTATCCATCCGTGATGCGATCGTTCGCGGCGTGAAACACCTCGCGTGACATCCGGGAAACACAGTCCGCATAGCCTCAGCGCTACGGCACGATCGCCGCCGACAGGAGCTGTACCGATGAATCATCCGCTCGCCACCGAGATCGTCGTCGTCGGTGCGGGGATGGCCGCGCAGCGCTTCGTCGAACAGCTCATGCAGCGGGCGGGCGACGACGTGCGGGTCACGGTGATCGGCGATGAGGGCCGCCGACCGTACGACCGCACCCGCCTTCGAGAGCTGTTCCTCGGCGGGTCGGCCGACGATCTCCCCTTGCCCTTCGACGCGTTCGAGGATGACCGCGTCGAGTTGGTCGTCGACGATCGCGTGCTGCACATCGACCGGCGGGCGAAGACCGTGCGCACCCGTTCGCGTCGCCTGCAGCGCTACGACACGCTGGTGCTCGCGACCGGGGCCTCCGCCGGTCGGGTGGCGGTCGAGGGTGCGGGACTACCCGGTTGCTTCTCTTATCGCACCGTCGAAGATGCCGAGGCGCTCCGTGCGTTCGTGGGCGCACGCGCGTCGGAGCTCGAACGTGATCTGCGCGGGGTGGTCGTCGGCGGAGGCCCCATCGGGCTCGAGGCCGCCGGGGCCTTGCAGGCGATCGGGGTCGATGCCACGGTGGTGCAGTACGCGGATCGGCTGATGGAGGCGCAGCTCGACGGCACCGCGGGAAGCATCGTGAAGCGCCATCTGCAGGCGCGGGGGATCGCGGTGCGCACGGGGACACGCGTGACGCGGCTGGATCCTGACGAGTCCGGCGTCGTCACGGCGATCGAGTTCCAGGACGGCTCCTTCCAACGTGTCGACGTCGTCGTGTTCACGGTCGGGTTGCGAGCCCGCGACGAGCTCGCCCGCAATGCCGGGATCGCGGTTCATCCCTACGGAGGCATCGTCATCGACGACACCTGCCGGACCTCGGATCCATCGGTGTTGGCCATCGGCGAGGTCGCCAGTCTCGACGGACGCCGATTCGGTCTGGTCGCTCCGGCCCGCGACATGGCCGAAGTCGCAGTGGGGCGCGTTCTCGGACACGACGCGAGGTTCGCCGGGTTCGACGAATCCGCTGCCATCACCCTGGCGGGTGTCGATGTGGCGAGCTTCGGGGACGCGCTCGCACGGACGCCGGACGCGGTCGACGTGCTCTACGCGGATCCCGTCGCCGGGGTGTACCGGAAACTGGTGCTGGCAGGTGATGCGCACACGCTGCTCGGGGGGATCCTGGTCGGCGACGCCTCGGCGTACCCGGCTCTGCACACCCTGGTCGGCGCCCGGCTCGAAGCGGACCCGTCGTCCTACGTGCTGCCGAGCCGCGGTTAGCGAGAACGGTCGGCCCGGGGAGCTACTCGGCGGGGCTCTCGGAGGGGAGCGGTGCCGGGCTCTCCGTGGGTGCGTCGGTGGGAGCCGTCGTCGGCTCGACGGTCGGCGTCGGAGTCGGCTCGGGTGCGGTCACCTGCGCGTGCACGACCTGACTGCCGATCGCGGCGACGACGATGAGGCCGCCGACGATCGCGGCGATCGTGTTGTCCCGGACGCGGCGCCGGATCTGCCCCTCGTGCCATTGGGTGCGCGCGGTGTGCAGTCGTGCGCGCTCTGCCGCGGTACGTGACTGTGCGTTCTTGGAACCGCGTGCGGCCATGCCCTGGATCTCCCGTTCCGACGCCGGTGCGCAGCGTCGCCTGAGAGCCTACCGGGAGCTGCCCGATCGCCCGAAGTGTCGGGGGCCGCCGGTAGCCTGGAGGGATGACGTCCCCTGCCGCGCTGCTCTCCGGGCAGACGCCTCTCGCCGTGCGCATGCGCCCGATCTCGCTCGACGAGGTCGCGGGGCAGCGGCACCTGTTGCGTGCAGGGTCTCCCATCGTCGCCCTTGCCGATCCGGAGGCGACTTCGCCCGGAGCGGTCTCGATCATCCTCTGGGGGCCGCCGGGCACCGGAAAGACCACGCTCGCGCAGGCGATCGCGCGCTCGTCCGGGCGCCGCTTCGTCGAGCTGTCCGCCATCACCGCCGGCGTCAAAGACGTGCGCGAGGTGATGCAGGAGGCGATCACGCAGCGCGACCTCTACGGTCAGACCACGATCCTCTTCCTCGATGAGATCCACCGGTTCACGAAGGCGCAGCAAGACGCTCTGCTGCCCGGCGTCGAGAACGGGTGGGTGATCCTGATCGCCGCGACCACCGAGAACCCCTCGTTCTCGGTGATCTCTCCGCTGCTGTCCCGTTCCCTGCTGCTCACGCTCCAGCCGCTCACCGACGATGACATCGGTGTACTCGTGGATCGTGCCGTCGTCGACGCACGGGGGCTGAACGGGGCCGTGGCGCTGAGCGCCGAAGCTCGCGCCGCACTGATCCGGCTCGCCTCGGGGGACGCCAGGCGCGCGCTGACCGGTCTCGAGGCCGGTGCTGCTGTCGCCCTCTCGCACGCATCCTCCGCGGAGGCCGGCTCCGACGAAGGCGAGGACAGCGGATCGGCCGAGGCGGACGCCGCTGCGGCAGTACCGGAGGTCTCCGCCGACGACGTCGCCCAGGCCGTCGACAAGGCGCTTCTGCGCTACGACCGGCAGGGCGACGAGCACTACGACGTCATCAGTGCGTTCATCAAGTCGATCAGAGGGTCCGACCCCGATGCGGCGCTGCACTACCTCGCGCGCATGATCGAGGCGGGGGAGGACCCGCGGTTCATCGCCCGGCGCCTGGTGATCTCCGCGTCGGAAGATGTCGGTCTCGCCGATCCTCAGGGTCTCGTCATCGCGGTCGCCGCTGCCGACGCGGTCGCGTTCATCGGCATGCCGGAGGGGCGGATCCCGCTTGCCGAGGCGACCGTGTACCTCGCCACCACCGCGAAATCGAACGCCGCCTATGTGGGGATCGATGCCGCGATCGCCGACATCCGCTCCGGAGGTTTCGGACGTGTGCCGCTGCACCTGCGCGACGCGCACTATCCGGGCGCCAAGCGCCTCGGGCACGGGCGCGGTTACGTCTACTCGCACGACAGCGAGTACGGCGTGGTGGCGCAGCAGTATCTGCCCGACGAGCTCGACGGTAAGCACTACTACGAGCCGAAGAACCTGGGTGCCGAGCGCGACATCGGTTCGCGACTGGAGCGCATCCGCCGCATCCTCGGCGACCGGTGACCCGCGCGATCAGGCGCGGAGCCGCGATCTGTTAGACTTGAGCGGCTCGAAACCGTGTTTTCGGGCATCTCCTCGTTCACACCACACCTTGCTGGCGCCCCGGCGTGCGCTCCAAGGCAGGACGCGGACGATACGTCCGTGAGTCGTGAAAGTCGCGACCACGTCATCGGAAGGACAGCTTCGTGACCACGAAGTCCCAGGACCGCCGCAAGGTGCGTCTGAGTCGTGCCCTCGGCATCCCGCTCACCCCGAAGGCCGCCCGCTACCTCGAGAAGCGTCCCTACGCTCCGGGTGAGCACGGCCGCACCAAGCGCAAGGCAGACAGCGACTACGCCGTCCGTCTGCGTGAGAAGCAGCGTCTGCGCGAGCAGTACGGCATCCGCGAGAAGCAGATGCGCAACACGTTCAACGAGGCCCGTCGCCACGACGGTCTGACCGGTGAGAACCTGGTCGAGCTCCTCGAGATGCGTCTCGACGCTCTCGTGGTGCGTTCGGGCTTCGCCCGCACCACCGCACAGGCTCGCCAGCTCGTCGTGCACCGTCACATCCTCGTCGACGGCCAGCTCGTCGACCGCCCGTCGTTCCGCGTGAAGCCGGGTCAGCTCATCCACGTCAAGCCCAAGAGCGAGGGCACCGAGCCCTTCCAGGTGGCAGCAGCCGGCGGTCACGCCGAGGTTCTGCCGCCCGTTCCGGGTTACCTCGAGGTCGAGCTCGACAAGCTCCAGTCGCGTCTGGTTCGTCGTCCGAAGCGCGCCGAGGTCCCCGTGACCTGTGAAGTGCAGCTCGTCGTCGAGTACTACGCAGCACGCTGAGCATCGCTCACGCTGTTCTCTGAGAGCAGCAGCGCAAGAGGC
>NZ_JBLVOH010000157.1:0-2793 GCF_053543675.1 Microbacterium umsixpiens | reverse complement strand
CCCCACGCCTCTTGTCGTTTCGGCATACGATGGTGACACCGCGCCTTCGCGGATCAAGGGCAAGGATGACGACATGAAGAACGTGCAATGGTTCCTGGTCGGTGTGATCGGCGGCTTCGTCGCGGCTCACTTCATGAACAAGGACCCGCGCGGTCACGACATCCTCGCTGAGGTCGACGCCAGGATCAACGGATTCACCGCTCTCATCGGCGACGCCTACCGCGAGCAGGAGGCACGGCTCACGGAGCCGGGCGACAACTGAACCACCGCAGCAGCGCCACGGCGCGGCATCTTCACGCAAGGACACCCGGCACTCTATGAAAACTGCGGAGATCGCGCAGCGTTACCTCGACTTCTTCGAGAAGAACGACCACCTCATCGTCCCTTCGGCCTCACTCGTCAGCGACGATCCGTCGCTGCTGTTCACGGTGGCCGGGATGGTGCCGATGATCCCGTACCTCACGGGCGTCGTCCCCGCCCCGCATCCGCGCATCGCCGATGTGCAGAAGTGCATCCGCACGAACGACATCGAAGAGGTCGGTCGCACCGCGCGTCACGGCACGTTCTTCCAGATGCTCGGCAACTGGTCGTTCGGCGACTACTTCAAAGAAGGCGCGATCCGCTACGCCTGGGAGCTGCTGACGAGCTCCGAGTCCGACGGCGGTCTCGGCTTCGATGAGAAGGACCTCTGGGTCACCGTCTACGAGACCGACGACGAGGCCGAGGCCATCTGGCGCGACATCATCGGGCTGAAGCCCGAGCGTATCCAGCGTCTCGGACGCGCGGACAACTACTGGAACACCGGACAGCCCGGCCCCGGTGGCCCCGACTCGGAGATCTTCTTCGATCGCGGTCCGGCCTACGGCAAGGACGGCGGCCCGGCCGTCGACGACACGAGGTTCCTGGAGATCTGGAACCTCGTGTTCATGCAGGACCTCCTCGAGAACATCCGCAGCAAGACGGAGTTCGACATCATCGGCGAACTGCCGATGAAGAACATCGACACGGGCATGGGCCTCGAGCGCGTCGCGTTCCTCAAGCAGGGCGTCGAGAACATGTACGAGTCCGACCAGGTGCGTCCGGTGCTGGACCGCGCCGTCGAGCTCTCCGGGCGCCCCTACGGCGTGCAGCACGAGGACGACGTACGCTTCCGCGTCGTCGCCGACCATGTGCGCTCCTCTCTCATGCTCCTCTCCGACGGGGTTCGTCCCTCCAACGAGGGACGCGGGTACATCCTCCGCCGCCTCATGCGCCGCACCGTTCGCTCCATGCGTCTGCTCGGCGTCGACGAGCCGGTGTTCCCCGAGCTGTTCGCCGCATCGCGCGACGTGATGAAGACCACATACCCGGAGCTCGAGAAGGACTGGTCTGTGCTCTCGGCGTCGGCCTTCGCGGAGGAGGAGACCTTCCGTCGCACGCTCGTCGCCGGTTCGACGATCCTCGACCTCGCTCTGGACGAGACCAAGAAGGGCGGCGGCAAGACCCTCAGTGGTCCCGAGGCCTTCCTGCTGCACGACACCTACGGCTTCCCGATCGATCTCACCCTCGAGGTTGCCGAAGAGGCCGGGCTCGAGGTCGACCGCACCGCGTTCGACACGCTCATGCAGGAGCAGCGCCAGCGCGCCAAGGACGACGCCCGCAATCGCAAGCGTCAGCTCGCCGACGTCTCGGTGTACCGCGACCTGCGCGCCCTGGGCGAGACCGGCTTCGACGGATACACGGCGCTCGAGGTCGAGTCCCGTGTCATCGGGCTGCTCGTCGACGGGGTCCCGGTGCGCAGCGCCGCCGAGGGGCAGATCGCCGAGGTCGTACTCAGCGAGACCACGCTGTATGCGGAGTCGGGCGGTCAGGTCGCCGACAAGGGCACGATCGTCGGACCGGGCTACGAGCTCGAGGTACTCGATGTGCAGAAGCCCGTTCCCGGTCTCATCAGCCACACCGTCGAGGTCGCCCGCGGAAGCGTCGCGGTCGACGACGTCGCGACGACCGTCGTGGACGCCGCCAACCGTCGCGCGGCACGCCAGGCGCACTCCGCGACGCACCTCGTGCATGCCGCTCTCCGGGACACGCTCGGACCGACCGCCACGCAGGCGGGGTCGTTGAACCGCGCGGGTTACATGCGATTCGACTTCTCGTGGTCGCAGGCGCTCTCCGCGGACACGCGCAGCGAGATCGAGGAGATCACCAACCGCGCCGTGCAGGACGCCCTCGAGGTGACCACACGCATCGTCTCCCTCGACGAGGCGAAGGAAGCCGGCGCCATGGCGCTGTTCGGCGAGAAGTACGGCGACGTCGTGCGCATGGTCGACATCGGCGGCCCCTGGTCGCGTGAGCTGTGCGCCGGTACACACGTGGGCACGAGTGCCGAGATCGGTCTGGTCAGCCTCGTCGGAGAGTCGTCCGTCGGCGCATCCAACCGCCGTATCGAGGCCCTCGTCGGCGCCGATGCCTTCCGCGAGCTCGCAGCCGAGCGGGCGATCGTCTCGCAGCTCACCAGCTCGCTGAAGACGCCCCGTGAGCAGTTGCCCGAGCGGATCGCCGATCTCACGGCGAGCCTGAAGGCCGCGGAGAAGCGCATCGCGCAGTTCGAGTCCAAAGAGCGCGCGGGGCAGATCCCGGCGATCGTGGAGGCCGCGAAGCGCGTCGGTGCCTTCCGACTGGCAGCACTCAATCTCGGCGATGTGGCATCTGCCGATGATGTGCGCGACCTCGTCAACGGCGTGCGCGATCGGCTCGGCTCTGATGCGGCGGTCGTCGCCCTGGGGGCGGTCGTCAACGGCCGCCCGGTCGTGG
>NZ_JBLVOH010000156.1:8727-33849 GCF_053543675.1 Microbacterium umsixpiens | reverse complement strand
ATTCCCGCCCCGGGAACGGATGCCGCGGCACGCCTCGGACGTAATGTCCGAGGGTGTTCGTACCGTGTGAGTATGCGAATCCTGCACACCTCCGACTGGCACATCGGCCGGACGTTCCATGGCAACTCGACCATGGACGCGCTGGCCGAGGTGATCGGCGCGCTCACGGAGCAGGTTCGCGAGAACGCAGTCGACGTCGTCGTCGTCGCGGGCGACGTCTTCGACTCCGCGACGCCGTCGGGCGCCGCGTACACGCTGCTCGGCGATGCGCTGGTGTCACTGCACGAGACGGGCGCCCGCGTCATCGTCACGAGCGGCAACCACGACTCGGCCGCGCGACTCGGTTTCCAGGCCCGGCTGCTCCGCGAGGGCATCCACGTGCTGACAGATCCGCTCGCGGTCGGCGTGCCGGTCACCATCGCCGACCCCGAGGGGCCTGTTCACTTCTTCGGAATCCCCTACCTCGAACCGGCGATCGTCCGTCAGCACTGGCCCGAGGGTGACAGTTCGGGGCGGCAGCTGCGCACGCAGGCGCAGACCATGGCTCATGCGATGGATCTGGTCCGCGCCGGCATGCGCGAGCACGAGGGACGTTCAGTGGCGATCGCGCACTGCTTCGCGGCCGGCGTCGACGCGACCGTCGGGCTCGAACGCGAGGTGCGTCAGGGCGGACTCGACGTCGTGCCGCTGAGCGTCTTCGACGGCCCCGATTACGTCGCGCTCGGGCACATCCACGGGCGCCAGCAGATCAGCGAGCGCGTCCGGTACGCGGGTGCTCCGCTGCACTACAGCTTCGGCGAGCAGGACAAGCCGCGCGGATCCTGGCTGGTCGAGCTCGACGCCGAGGGCCTCGCCACGGTCGAGTGGCTCGAGCTGCCGGTTCCGCGTCGGCTCGTCACGCTCACGGGCTCGCTCGAAGAGATCCTCGCAGCCGACACCGTCGCCGCACACACCGACGACTGGGTCTGCGCCGTCTACACGGATGCGGTGCCGCAGTCCGAGCCGATGCGGCGTCTGCGAGAGAGCTATCCCCACTGCGCGATGGTTCAGCACCAGCCCGCAGCTGTCGCAGAGGTGGAGGAGAAGTCGTACGTGCAGCGGCTGCGCTCCGCCGTCACCGACGCCGACCGCATCGAGGCGTTCCTCGAGCATGTGCGGGCAGGACACGGGCCCACCGAGGTCGAGCACGACCTGATCCGTGCGGTGCTCGATGAGCGCGTGCGCGCGGAGGCACTCGTCTAGATGCGTCTCCATCGCCTGGAGGTCGAGGGCTTCGGTCCCTTCCGTTCGCGGCAGGTCGTCGATTTCGACGCGTTCGCCGACGACGGCATCTTCCTCATCGCCGGCCGCACGGGGGCAGGTAAATCGAGCATCCTCGACGCCGTGTGCTTCGGACTCTACGGCGGGGTGCCGCGTTACGACGGCGGTGAGAAGCGCTTGCGCAGCGATCACTGCGAGCCCGACGATCCGTCGGAGGTGGTGGTCGAGTTCAGCACTCCGGCGGGCCGTTTCCGTGTGACCCGTTCACCGGAATACCTGCGTCCCGCCAAACGTGGGGGCGGCATGACCAAGCAGGCCTCGGCCGTCGCCCTCGACGAGTGGACCGATGCCGGCTGGGTGGGTCGCGCCGCTCGCGCCGTCGATGTCGCAGGCGAGCTCGATGAGATCCTCCAGCTCAGCCGCGAGCAGTTCCTCCAGGTGATCCTGCTCGCGCAGAACCGATTCTCCGAGTTCCTGCTCGCGGGCAGCAGAGACCGCCAGGCACTGCTGCGGCGGCTGTTCGGCACACAGCGGTTCGAAGACGTGCAGGCACGGTTCGACGAGCGGCGCCGGGAGGCGGAACAGACACTCGGCGCTCGGCTCGCGACGGTGAATGCGCGTATCGACGAGGCCGAGCAGCTCGTGATCACCAGCGGGCTCTCCGACGACGTGACAGCGCCGACCGAGGACGCGGCGGTGTCCGGCCCCCCGCCGATAGAAGCGCGTCTCGAGGCACTCCGACGAGCGAGGGCGCGTGCCGACTATCGGGCGGAGCGCCGCGCCTCGGAGCGGGTGGAGGCGGAGAAGCGTGCGGCCGATGCCGATGCGGCGCTCGCCACCGCTCGCGAAGAGAAGCATGCCCAGCGGGAACGTGATCGCGCGCGGACAGCGCTCGAGCGGCTGGATGCCGATGCGCCGTCGATCGACGAGGCCCGCGCCGAGCTCTCAGCCGCGCGTGCCGCCGAGGCGGTGCGGTCGACGATCACTGCCGCAGCCCGAGCGCAGGCGGCGGTCACCGTGGCGGCCGAAGACGAGCAGCGGTCACGGGCGGTGTGGGACGCGTTCGAGGTCACCGTCGATGGCGACCTCGACGGCTGGGTTGCTGCGCGCACCAGGGAAAGCGGTTCCTGGGAGCGCGCGCGGGAGCTCGAGGGCCAGGCGCCGGCGCTCGAGGCCGAGCTGCAGTCCGCCGACGAGGCCGTTGCGGCGGCGACCGCGCGCCTCGAAGCCGGGGAAGCGGAACGCGCCGCCCTCCCCGCCGCGATCGCCGCGCTGACAGCGGAACGCGACGAGAAACGTCGTCTGGCCGACCGCGTGGGCGATGCCCGAGCGGCCCAGGAAGAGGCAGGCGCTCGACGCACGGCGGCTCGCGAGGCGGAGCGGCTGCAGAAGACGCAGGCCTCGACCGAGCTCGAACTCGCCGACGCCACTGCTGTGCACGCCGCCGCGCAGACGAACCTCGCACAGCTGCGGCAGCGCCGCATCGACGGGATGTCCGGCGAACTCGCGTCGAGCCTGCGCCCCGAGCATCCGTGTCCGGTCTGTGGCTCACTCGAGCATCCGGCTCCGGCCACGCACGCCGATCCCGTCTCGACAGACGACATCGCTGAAGCGGAGAAGGCCCGCGACGTCGCGGCGCAGCGGGAGCGTGAACTCTCCTCGGCGTCTTCGAGCCTGCGGGCTGAACTCGCTGCTGTCTCCGCCCGCGCGGACGGGCGGAGCGTCGACCAGGCCGAGACGGAGTACGAAGCAGCCGCCGCAGCCCACGCACGCAGCCTGTCCGCAGCCGATGAACTGACGGTGCTCGACGTGCAACGGAGCGACCTCGTCGACCGGGTCGATCAGCTCGAGGCCGAGAAGACCGAGGGCATGGCGGCGCTCGCTCGGGCGCGGGAGCAGCACGCTCTGCTGCAGCAGCGGAGCACGGAGGCCCACACACTGATCGCCGAGGCGCGCGGCTCCTTCGACACGGTCGCCGAGCGTCTCGACGACATGGCCACCAGGATCTCCGCCGCCCGCGCGGTCGCCCAGACGATGGCAGAACGTCTGCGCAGGACGCAGGCGCTGGCCGAGGCGGAGGCCGAGCGGGATGGGGCGATCGCCGACTCGCCGTTCGACGATGTGACCGCCGCTGAACACGCCCTCCGCTCCGTGGCGACGCAGGAGGCACTGGACGCGCGCATCGCCGAGCATGCCGTGCAGCGGGAGAAGGAACGGGCGATCCTGTTCGACCTGGAGTTGCGGACGCTCCCCGAAGAGCCGATCGACCTCACGCCCGTCGAAGAGGCCTCGGCGGCTGCCCGAGCGATCTGGACCGACGCGGTCGACGAGGCGGCTCGGGCGACGGGCACGGCCGAACGGCTCGGGGGACTGATCGATTCCGCCACCGCCGAGCATGCCCGCACCGCCACCGATGCCGCCGAGTTCGAGGTGCTGCAGAATCTCGCGGACACGATCGCCGGGCGAGGCGCCAACACCCGCAAGATGACGTTGGAGACGTTCGTCCTCGCGGCTGAGCTCGAAGAGATCGTCGAAGCGGCGAACCGGCGTCTGCACGACATGTCGACGGGCCGCTACCAGCTGCAGCACTCCGACGCGCTCGCGGCTCGAGGGGCAGCATCCGGGCTCGGGATCGTGGTCTCCGATGCCTTCACCGGGCAGACGCGGCCGCCGCAGTCGTTGTCGGGCGGCGAGACCTTCCTCACCTCACTCGCGCTCGCACTCGGTCTCGCCGAGGTGGTCACGGCCCGGGCCGGCGGAATCCGCCTCGACACGCTGTTCATCGACGAGGGCTTCGGGTCCCTCGACGGCGACACGCTCGATGTCGCCATGCGCACGCTCGACGAGCTGCGACAGGGCGGCAGGACGGTCGGAGTCATCAGTCACGTCGAGGCCATGCAGGAGCAGATCCCGGCGCAGCTCACCGTGCGAGCGCTGCCGAACGGTCCGAGCATCATCGAGGCCCGCTGAGCCGCGCGAACGCCGACGGCCTCCGCCGCCTCAGACGCCGTACTCGGCGCGGATGAAATCGCGAAGCTGCACGCTGCAGCGGGCGACCGCCTCGCGCCAGTCGGTCAATGCGCCGTCTTCAGCCTGGTCGGACACGGCGCGGAACACGCGGATGGGCACGCCGAACTGTCCTGCGACCCAGATGTAGGCGTAGGTCTCCATGTCGACCAGTGCCGCTCCGGAAGGACGGATCACGGCGGTGACCTCGGCATCCTCGACGAAGTGGTCGCCCGTCGCGATCAGCACGCCGTCGCGCCCAGTGGCGACCCGCGCCGGCAGCGACACGTGCTGGCCGGCGACGCCGTCGAGGTCGGTGACGTCGTGCTGGAACGCGGTGCCGACCTCGTGGACGGTCGCTTCGAGGTCGGGATCGATCGCGCCCGCCGTGCCGACGACCACGATCTCGTCGTAGACGGTGGCGTCGAGCGCACGCGTCAGGGCGTACGTCGCCTGCAGCTTGCCCGGGCCGGTCACGAGACGGTCGAAGCCCTCGAGTTCCTCGGGGAAGGCGGACAGTTCGGATGCGAGCGCAGCGACGAGGAGTTTCACTGCCCCATTCTCTCAGGTCGTGACTGGCAGGAGCATCCGAACGCCGCGGCGTCACCCCGACGTAACACGGAAGCGGGATACTGATTCGAGGAAACGAGCGGAGGATCACATGTCGTTGCAGCAGCACATCTCTGAGGACCTCGGTGTCAGGTCCGAGGTCGACCCTGAAGCCGAGACCGAGCGTCGCATCGGTTTCCTCGCCGACTACCTGCGCACGACCGGAGCGAGAGGCTATGTGCTCGGCATCTCCGGCGGGCAGGACTCGACGCTCGCCGGTCGCCTCGCCCAACTCGCCGTCGAGCGGGTGCGGGCCGAGGGCGGCGAGGCGAAGTTCCTCGCCGTGCGTCTGCCCTACCGCGTGCAGCACGATGCCGACGATGCCCAGGCCGCACTCGCCTTCATCGCCCCGGACTCCTCCGTCGAGGTCAACATCCAGAACGGCGTCGACGGCGTCGAGGAAGACATCGAGTTCGCGGTCACGAGCGACATCAGCGACTTCAACCGCGGCAACATCAAGGCTCGCCTCCGCATGGTCACGCAGTACGCGCTCGCAGGTCACGACGGGCTCCTCGTGATCGGTACCGACCACGCCGCCGAGGCGGTCACCGGCTTCTACACGAAGTTCGGCGACGGTGCGGCCGACATCCTCCCGCTGTCCGGCCTCACCAAGCGTCAGGGGCGCTCGCTCCTGCAGTACCTCGATGCGCCGGATCGGCTCGCATTCAAGGTGCCCACCGCCGACCTGCTCGACGGCCAGCCCGGTCGTGCCGACGAGGACGAACTCGGTCTCACCTACGAGCAGATCGACGACTTCCTCGAGGGACGCCCGGTCGACCCGGAGGTCGCCGGCCGCATCGAGGCGCGATACCTCGCCACGCAGCACAAGCGGCACCTCCCGGTGACCCCCGACGACACCTGGTGGCGCTGACCGCACGTTCGCATCTGCGGAGGGCGCCGCTTCGCGTCGTGTCGGATGCCGCGGATAGTGTCGAAGCATCCGACAGAACGGGAGCATCGTGCGGATCGACACTCAGGCGCAGCGCGTCATCTGGAGCGCGAGCGACCTCAAGGCGGCCGCCGAATGCGAGTTCGCGTGGTGTCGGGCGATCGACGCGAAGCTGGGGCGGGTCCCTGCCGTCGAAGAGCCCGAAGACGCGACGCTGAAGCGGGCCGCCGAGCTCGGCGACGTGCACGAGCAGAACGTGCTCGCCCGGTACATCGATGAACTCGGCGATGCGAGTGTCCACCGCATCGAGAAGGTCTCGTCGGTCGACGCCGAGGCTCTGGCGGCCGCGATCGAAGAGACGGTCGCGGCCCTGCGCTCCGATGCGCTCGTGGTGTTCCAAGCGGCTTTCTCCACCGACGAGTTCGTCGGGTTCGCCGACTTCCTCCGCAAAGACGATGACGGCCGATGGCGCGTGCAGGACTCCAAACTGGCGCGCAAGGCCCGGGTCACGGCCCTCATGCAGCTCGCGGCATATGTCGACCAGCTCGACAGGCTCGGCATCCCCCGCTCCGACGAGGTCGACCTGATCCTCGGCGACGGCACACTCAGCACCCATCGGGTCGACGATCTCCTTCCGCTCTTCCAGGTGCGGAGGGCTCGGTTGCGGGCGCTCACCGCCGACCGGCGCATCGCCGACGGGGCGACGGGTGCGCCGCTCGCCTGGGGAGACGATCGCGGCGACCTTCAGGTCGTGGCCTGCGGGCGGTGCGCGACCTGCGAGGAGCAGGTGCTCGCCCACCGCGATCTCCTGATGGTCGCGCGGATGCGCCCGGTGCAGCGTGCGCGACTGCGGGCATCCGGCATCGAGACGATCGATGCGCTGGCAGAGGCATCGGTGCCGCCGCCGGGCATGAACATCGACACGTTCGAGACGCTTCGCGCCCAGGCGCGACTGCAGCTGCACGCCGATGCCGAGGGGCGGCCCACCTACGACGTGCACTACGCGCCGGCGATCCACACCCTCCCGCTGCCCAGCCATGGCGACATCTTCTTCGACTTCGAGGGCGACCCGCTCTACACGGAGCCTGCCGCCGACGGCGAGGGGCATTGGGGGATCGACTACCTCTTCGGGTGGGTCGACAACGCCGACCAGTACTCGGCGCTGTGGGCGCATACCTTCGCCGACGAGAAGCGCGCGCTCGAGACGTTCCTCGACTTCGTGAATGCGCGCAGGATCGCCCACCCCGGCATGCACATCTACCACTACGCGCCCTACGAGACCTCGCACCTGGTGGCGATGGCGGCACGGCACGGGGTGCGCGAGGGCGAGGTGGATCGGCTGCTGCGCGAGGGCGTGTTCGTCGACCTGTATCCGCTCGTGCTGCGGACGGTGCGCGTCGGTTCGCGCTCGTACTCGATCAAGAAGCTCGAGCCGCTGTACATGGGCGACGACGTGCGAACCAGCGACGTGCAGAAGGGCGACGACTCGATCGTGCAGTACGTCGCGGCCCGTGAGCTCGCCGCTGCGGGGGAGCAGGCCGGGGCCGACGCGGTCCTTGCGGACCTCGCCGACTACAACCGCTACGACTGCGTGTCGACCAGGCGTCTGCGCAACTGGCTGATCGACATCGCGCGCAAAGAGGGCGTCACCCCGGCTCCGCCCGACGCAGCCGACGAGGTCATCTACGAGCCGTCGCCGCGCTCGGTCGCCCTCCTCGCAGATGCCGAGCGCGCGGTCGAGGCGGGTGGTGACGGGCTCGTCCATCGACTCGCGGCCGCCGCGATCGACTACTTCCCGCGCGAGGCGAAGAGCTTCTGGGTGTCGCACTTCCAGCGGCTTCGCGAGCCGGTGACCATGTGGGACGGTACGCGTGATGTGGTGCGGGTCGACCGTCCGTCCTCGACCGTCCGTCGCGACTGGAGCATCGGTGAGGGGCGTCGGGTGATGTCCCGCGATGTCGAGATCCGCGGCGAGGTTTCGCCCGGCACGACGCTCGGCGCCGGGTCGCAGCCGTTCGCACTCTACGGAGTTCCGGCGCCGTTCGACACCGAGGTCCCGTCGCGTGCGGTGCATGTGCCGCACACGGTCACGGTGGCGGAGGTGCTCGACGACGGCTACCTCATCACCGAGTCGGCGGTCCAGGGACAGACGTGGGACGAGTTGCCGCTCGCCCTCACCCCGGCCGCACCACCGCGTGTCGTCTCCCTCCAGGGAGCGATCGACGAGTGGGCCGATGCGGTGCATGCCGCAGCTCCGGGGTTCCCGGACGACGCCGCGACCGACATCCTGCGCCGGATTCCTCCGCGCACCCTGTCGGGGAAAACTCTCCCCGCTGCCGGCGACGACACCGTCGGCGCGATCGTGTCGGCGGTGCTCGACCTCGACCGCAGCTATCTCGCCGTGCAGGGCCCTCCGGGAACGGGGAAGACCTATACCGGGTCCCGGGTGATCGCGCGGCTCGTGAACGAGCACGGCTTCAAGGTCGGCGTCGTGGCGCAGTCGCACGCGATCATCGAGACGCTGCTCGAGCGGGTCGTGGCCGATGGGGTCGCACCGGCTCAGGTCGCCAAGGCTCCGAAGGATCCGGATGCGACGCACTCGTATACGACGATCCCGAAGCCCGGGATGGCGGCCTTCCTCGCCGAGCACGCCTCCGAGGGTGCCGTCGTGGGCGGGACCGCCTGGGACTTCAGCAACACCCAGCGGGTCGACCGCGACGGGCTCGACCTGCTCGTGATCGACGAGGCGGGGCAGTTCTCGCTCGCCTCGACCATCGCGGTCGCCGCCGGGGCGAAGCGGCTCCTGCTCCTCGGCGATCCGCAGCAGCTCCCGCAGGTGAGTCAGGGCGCCCACCCCGAACCGGTCGACGCCTCCGCGCTCGGCTGGGTGATGGATGGCGACCCGGTCGTGCGGCCGGAGTACGGCTACTTCCTCGCGCGCTCCTGGCGGATGCATCCCTTCGTCGCGGCACCGGTGTCGAAGCTCGCCTACGCGGGGCAGCTGGCGTCAGCCCCCGGTACCGAGCTGCGGGCGGTCCAGGGGATCGAACCTGGTCTGCACGTCATCCCACTGCGGCACCGCGGCAACTCCACGCAGTCGCCCGAGGAGGCGGCCGAGGTCGTCCGGCTGGTCCGTGACCTGGTCGGTCGCTCCTTCACCGACAACGACGAGTCCCGGTCCACCCGGCCGCTCGTGCCCGCCGACATCATCGTGGTTACGCCGTACAACGCACAGCGTCAGCTCGTGCTCGATGCACTCGCGACGGCGGGCTATCACGACGTCCCGGTCGGCACGGTCGACAACTTCCAGGGCAAGGAGGCGGTCGTCTCGATCACCTCGCTCGCGGCCTCCAGCGGGCGGGACGCTCCGCGCGGCCCGGAGTTCCTTCTGCTGCAGAACCGACTGAACGTGGCGATCTCCCGCGCGCAGGTTGTCGCCTACCTGATCCACTCGCCCGCGCTGCTTGACGATCTGCCGTACACCCCGGAGGGAGTCGCTCGCCTCAGCGCGTTCGCCCGTCTGGTCGGCGCGGCGGACTGAGTGCCCCCGCTTCGACGGGCTCTGTGAGACGACCGCGTCGCGGGGTGCAGTCGGCCGGGTCAGACCGTGCCGTAGAGCCGATCGCCGGCGTCGCCGAGCCCGGGCACGATGTACCCCTTCTCGTCGAGACGCTCATCGAGCGCACCCAGCACGAGGGTCACATCGCGGTCACCGGCCATGGCCTCGATCGCGGCGACGCCCTCCGGTGTGCCCAGCAGGCAGATCGCGGTGACGTCCTTCGCGCCGCGGTCGAACAGGAACTGGATCGCCGCGGCGAGCGAGCCGCCGGTGGCCAGCATCGGGTCGATCGCGAAGCACTGGCGGTCGCTGAGGTCGTCGGGGAGGCGCTCGGCGTAGGTCGTCGGCTCGAACGTCGTCTCGTCGCGGACCATGCCGAGGAACCCGACCTCGGCGGTCGGGAGCAGCTTGACGAGGCCCTCGAGCATGCCGAGGCCGGCGCGCAGGATCGGCACCACGATCGGTCGCGGCTCGGAGATCTTGACGCCCATCGTCGTCGTCACCGGCGTGGTGATCTCGACCGGGCTCACCTTCACGTTGCGGGTCGCCTCGTACGCGAGCAGCGTGACGAGCTCCTCCGTGAGCTGCCGGAACACCGGCGAAGGGGTGCGCACGTCGCGCAGCACCGAGAGCTTGTGAGTGATGAGAGGGTGGTCGGCCACGTGAACGCGCATGGATACAGGGTAATGCGCCGCGCCTCCGGGAACGACATCGAGGCACCGGCGGCGGCCGGCGGCTGTCGTAGGCTCGACGCATGACCGCTGCCGACGACCTCGCGATGGGGCGTGCGCTCGAGCTCGCTGCCGAGGCCGCGGCAGAGTCGGAGATCCCCGTCGGCGCCGTGGTCCTGGACCCCGCCGGGCGGATCATCGCCGAGGGGCGCAACACCCGCGAGGCGACGAACGATCCGACCGGGCATGCCGAGATCGAGGCGCTGCGGCGTGCGGCGGCATCCGTCGGGTCCTGGAATCTCGAGGGGCACACGCTGGTCGTGACCCTCGAGCCGTGCATCATGTGCGCCGGCGCGATCCTGCAGGCACGCGTCGGTCGGGTGGTCTTCGGTGCCTGGGATGACAAGGCGGGTGCGGCCGGTTCCATGTACGACGTGCTGCGTGATCGGCGGCTGCCCTATCGGGCGGAGGTGATCGGCGGAATCGAGGCGGAGGCGGCGACGGCACTGCTGCGGACGTTCTTCGAGCAGCGGCGCTGAGCCGCAGCGTGCACGCGTCGGGCTCGTCAGCCCTCGGATTCGACGGTCCACCAGGTGACGTCGACGACGCACAGCCCGTCGTCGGTCTCCTGGTAGAAGACGTAGCCGGGGAATTCCACGCCCCCGGCCACCCGCTCCGTGGGCAGGGAGAGGCCGATGTTCCAGCATGGCTCCAGGGGGACCTGATCCGGCCAGTAGTCCGCCACGAAGCGTTCGGGCTCCTCCGCGGACAGCCCTTCCCAGTCCGCCGGTTCGCGAAGCTCCGGGTCGTGACCCTCGCACATGTACGAGTCGGCTTCGCCTTCCGTCGCTGCGTCGATCAGGCCCTCGGTCGTCTCGATCACCCCAGCTCCGTCGTCGCCCCAGAGCATCGTGTTCAGGGAGCAACCGGAGAGCAGGACGGCCAGACCGGCCGCGCCCAGGAGTCCGACGAGTTTTCTCGCCTGCATCATGTCGGACTCCGTGATCAGTCCGACGACTTCAGCACGAAGACGTCGGTCGATGGCTCGGGGTCGATCGCCGGGCGGTACACATCCGGCTCGATGTACACGATGCGCGCGACCGGCACGGCGTCGCGGATACGGGCCTCGATCGCGTTGATGTCATCGGCGGCCTCGCGCAGCGGCTTGTCGGCGTTGAGGGCGATCTTCGCGGCGACCATCAGCTCGTCCGGGCCGAGGTAGAGGGTCTTCATGTGGATGATCTTCTCGATCTCGTCGCCGGCGTTGATGGCATCGACGATCCGGTCGTGGTCGGCCTGGGTCGCGCCCTCACCGACCAGCAGGCTCTTGGTCTCGATGCCCAGCACGATCGCGATCAGCACGAGCAGCACACCGATCATCACGGTGCCGAGTGCGTCGAACACGGGGTTTCCGGTGAGCAGTGTGAGCCCGACTCCGAGCAGGGCGAAGGTGAGACCGGTCAGAGCGCCCACGTCTTCGAGCAGCACGACCGGCAGCTCGGGGGCCTTCGAACGGCGCACGAACGACACCCAGGATTGCCCCTTCTCCCGCACGAGGTTGCTCTCGCGCACGGCGGTGCGCAGGGAGAATGACTCCAGTCCGATCGCGACGGCGAGGACGACCAGGGGCAGCCACCACCAGGTCTTGTCCAGTTCGTGCGGGTTCGTGAGCTTATCGATGCCCTCGTAGATCGCGAACAGGCCACCGACCGAGAACAGGATGATCGAGACGACGAACGCGTACACGTAGCGTTCCCGGCCGTAGCCGAACGGGTGTGCGCGGTCGGCCTCCCGCTGGGCCTTGCGTCCGCCGAGCATCAGGAGCAGCTGGTTGCCCGAGTCGGCGACGGAGTGGATGGCCTCGGCGAGCATCGAGGCGGAGCCGGAGAGGGCCCAGGCGATGAACTTCGCGATGGCGATACCCAGGTTCGCCAGGAACGCCGCGACGATGGCCTTGTTGCCTCCGGATGCACTCATGGGACGAGTCTAGAACCGCCCGCCCGAGGTTGCGGGAGTGCCCGCCGTAGGATGACGACATGGCTGACTCGCTTCCCTCTCTCGCTTTTCTCGGTGCCGGTTCGATGGGCGGTGCGATCCTCCGGGGTGTGGTCGCCTCCGGCATCCGGATCGACGGCGGGATCACCGCCACGAACCGCACCGCGGCGAAGGCCGAGGCGTTCGCCGGCCTCGACGGGGTCACGAGTATCGCGCTCGCCGAACGGCCGGACGGCAACGCCGAGGCCGCCGCAAGCGCGCGGATCGTGCTGGTCGGCGTCAAGCCCGCGATGGTGCCCGACCTGCTGCGCGAGATCGCTCCGCACCTGACGGACGACGCGATCGTGGTGAGCGTCGCCGCCGGCGTCACGCTCCAGACCTTTGCCGACGTGCTCGGCGACGACGCCCGCGTCATCCGCTCGATGCCGAACACGCCGTCGACCGTGCGCAAGGGCGTCACGGGTCTCGCTGCCGGTTCCGCCGCCACCGCCGAGGATCTCGCCCTCGTCCGCCGGCTGTTCGAGACCGTCGGCGCGGTCGTCGAGGTTCCGGAGTCGCAGATCGACGCGCTGTCCACGATCTCGGGCTCCGGGCCCGCCTACGTGTACCTGCTGATCGAGGAGTTCACGAAGGCCGCTGTCGGCATGGGCTTCGCCGACGCCGACGCCCGGCTGATGGTGGAGCAGACCTTCATCGGCGCGACCGCGCTGCTCGACGCGTCGGGGGAGGACCCCGCCGAGCTGCGTCGTCGTGTCACGAGCCCCAAGGGAACCACCGAGCGTGCGGTCGCCGTGCTGCAGGACGCGCACCTCGACCGCACCTTCGCGGATGCCGCGGCCGCCGCCCTCGCGCGGGCGAAGGAACTCGCCGCCGGGGCCTGATCCATGCAGCTGCGGATCGAGGGAGTCATCTGGTACTGGCGCGGGCCGGCGCCGTTCCACTTCGTCACCGTGCCGCCTGCCGAGAGCGAGCTGATCCACGAGGTCGCGTCGATCGTCACGTACGGGTGGGGGATGATCCCCGCATCCGTCACCATCGGTTCCACCACCGTGACCACGGCCCTCTGGCCGAAGGACGGCGGCTACATCGTGCCGATCAAGAAGGTGCTCCAGGACCGCGAGGGCCTGGGCGTCGATGACGTGGTCGAACTCGTCCTCGACATCGACGCCTGACCGCCCGACCTCCGCTCAGCTCTCGCTGGAGACCTCGGCGAGAACTTCCGGCCAGCGCCGGTTCAGGATGCTGCCGCCCAGAACCGCCCCGCCCCACAGGGCCGCGGCGCCGAGCACGACGCCGCAGCCGAGGCTCACCCAGCCGAGCGCAGGATTCCAGATGCCGGCGATGGCGAACCCGAGCGCCGGCGCCCCGAGCACGAGCGTGATCGGCCCGATGATGATCATCGCCAGCAGCGACTGCACGCCACCGGACGAGCCACGACCGAGCGGGTTCGCCTCGGGTGCGGGCGCGCGGCCAGGAAGGAAGCTGCCCACCCAGGCCCCGGCGCCTGCCGAGATCGCCGTCAGGCCGAAGGCCGACCCGATGCTTGCGGGGAGCAGGTCCCATCGGCCGGCGATCAGGCAGGTGGCCGCGCACAGCAGCAGCGTCACGGGGATCGCGATCAGCCCGAATCCGAGCAGTCGCCCTGCCCGATCCGCGGCGCCGCTGACGCCGTTCAGGATGTGGGCCGCGACCGCGTCGTTGTCGTAGGCGATCGCCATCTGCACGATCGTGCCGGTGAGGAGCGCGTTGATCGTCGGGATGAGGATGATGGCCGGACCGAACCCGATGGACTCGTCCTGCAGCCCGTTCATCAGGGAGAGCCCGATGAAGATCGCGGGCAGCAGCAGGAGCATCACGATGTTCACGATTTGCCGGGGGTCGCGCCGGAAGTATCGCAGCGTGCGGGCGGCGATCGCCCCGACCGGGCTGGCCGGCAGTATCCGGTCGAGCAGCCCGGCCGAGCGCACGCGTCCGCCGCCGGCGTCCTGGATGGGGGCGACCAGGCGCGCAGCGAGCAGGCCCTGTGCCGCGAACCACAGGGCTGAGACTGTGGCGAGAGCGATGAGTAGCCGGAGCGCCGCCGTGAGGAAGTCGCCCTGAGCCACGGATCCGGAGACGCCGAAGACGGCGCCCATCGGAGTCCAGGCGGCGATGTCCGCGATGGTCGTGAAGGCTCCGCCGACATCGTTCACCCGGACCAGCGCGCCGATCCCCACGTTGAGCAGGACACCGGACGAGGAGAGGAGCACCACGCCGACGATCACCACCAGGTCGCGCGCGCTGCGGCGGGCCAGCCAGCCGGCCAGCACACCGCTCACGACGCGGGCGCCCAGCACGCAGGTGGCCACGGCGACGGGGATCATGATCAGGGCGGTGAGCAGCGCAGGCAGGCTCACCGACCAGCCGAGGAGCATGAGCAGGAGTGCGACGGTGGTGCCGATGCCGCCCACCGTCGTCGCCCCCGCGACGACGAAGCCCGGCAGCAGGGAGCTTGCGGTCAGGGGGAGCAGCGCGAACCGTTCCGGCGCGAGCGAGTCATCGGCACTGACCAGGATCGACCCGACCCACCAGCCGAGGACGATGACGGTGCCCGCCAGCACGATCGCGGTGACGGCGGCGTCAGGGGCGGCGAACCGCAGCGCCACGAGTCCCGCCGTCAGTGCGGCGAGGAATCCGAGGGCGATCAGTCCGGTGATGATCAGGGTGACGACCATCCAGGGATTGCGCGACAACTGGTGGCGCAACTGGCGCCAGCGCAGGCTTACGAGGAGCGCAACCATGCGAGCGTCTCCGTCCCGAGGTCATGCGCCCCCACCAGGGCGAGGAACCGCTGCTGCAGCGACAGTCCGGCGCGCACCTCGTCGAGAGTGCCGTTCGCGAGCAGGCGTCCCTCGGCGACGATCGCGACCCGATCGCACATCGACTCGACGAGCTCCATCACATGGCTGGACAGCACCACGGTGCCGCCGCCGTCGACGAACGCCCGGAGGATCTGCCGGATCGTCTCGCCGGACACCGGGTCGACGGCTTCGAGCGGCTCGTCGAGGATCAGCAGACGCGGTGCATGGATCAGCGCGCACGCCAGGCCGATCTTCTTGCGCATGCCCGCCGAGTAGTCGACCACGAGCCGGTCCCGAGCATCGGTGAGGCCGAGCGCGGCGAGGAGCTCGTCACTGCGCGAGACCACCTCGGCTTCGGCCATGCCGCGCAGCAACCCGGTGTAGCGCAGCAGCTCGGCACCGGTGAGGCGGTCGAGCATGCGGATGCCGTCGGGGAGCACGCCCATCCGGGCCTTCGCGTCGGCGGGGTTCTGCCATACGTCCGCGCCCAGCACCCAGGCGGCGCCGGCGTCCGGCCGCAGCAGACCCGTGGTCATCGCGAGGGTCGTGGTCTTGCCCGCGCCGTTGGGGCCGAGGAGCCCGAGCATGGATCCGGCCGGCACATCGAGGGAGAGGTCATCGACCGCGATCTTCTGCCCGAATTGCTTGCGGAGCCCGCGGAGGGCGAGGACGGGAGGGGCCGCTGCGTTGTCGGTCATGCATCCCATCCCACCACGGCCGTGCACGACGATGCATCCGCCGTGAGGGGGAGTCGAGGTATCCGGACGTGTCCGAGGTCAGCGGTCGAGGCCGGCGAAGCGTTCGATGTCGCTGTTGGTGCCGGACACGATGATGAGGTCGTGGTTCGTGACGATGGTGTTCGCCTCGGCGTAGCGGAACGGCTTGCCGGGACTCTTCACACCGACGACCGTGACCTTGTACTTCGAGCGCACGCCCGACTCGTTCAGGCCGACGCCGCGGATGAACTTCGGCGGGTACATCTTGGCGAGGACGAAGTCGTCGTCGAAGCGGATGAAGTCGAGCATCCGCCCGCTCACGAGGTGCGCCACGCGCTCGCCGGCCTCGCGCTCGGGGTAGATGACGTGGTTCGCACCGACACGGGCGAGGATCTTGCCGTGGGACTGCGAGACCGCCTTGGCCCAGATCTGCGGCACCTTCAGGTCGACGAGGTTCGCGGTGATCAGCACGGACGCCTCGATCGAGGAGCCGACCGCGACGACCGCGACCTGGAAGTCCTGGGCGCCGACCTGGCGGAGGGCGTCGATGTTCTTCGCGTCGGCCTGCACCGTGTGGGTGACGCGGTCGGACCACTTCTGCACGAGTTCGAGGTTGTCGTCGATCGCGAGCACCTCGCGGTCGAGGCGGTCGAGCTCTCCGGCGCAGGCAGCGCCGAACCGACCGAGACCGATGACGAGGACGGGAGCGTCGCCCCGGAGGACTTCAACCAACGATCGGCCTTTCCACGGGCAGTGAGTAGTACTGCGTGCGCGATGTCGCGGCGACCGCCGCGGCGAGTGTCACTGTACCAACGCGCCCCATGAAGATGGTCGCGGCCATGACGTACGAGGCCGAATCAGGGAGCTCTGCCGTGAGCCCCGTGGACAGGCCGACGGTGCCGAACGCCGAGATGACGTCGAACAGCACGTGACTGATGTCGTCCTTGGTGATCTGGGAGATCGTGATGGTCGAGAGCGCGACGATGGTCGCGCCCCACGCGACGACGCTGAGTGCCACGCGCTGCACGTCGCTGGGGATGCGGCGGCCGAAGGCCTCGACCGACTGGCGGCCCTTGGCCTCGGACCACACGGCGATCGCGAGCACGGCCAGAGTGGTGACCTTGATGCCGCCGGCGGTCGAGGCGGAGCCGCCACCGACGAACATCAGCATGCTGGCGGCCAGCAGGGACGAGCCGTTCAGGTCGTCCATCTCGATCACGTTGAAGCCGCCGGATCTGGTCATGGCGGAGAGGAAGAAGGCTTGGAAGGTGGTGTCGGCCGCATCCATCGACCCGAACGTCTTCGGGTTGTTGAACTCGAGGACGACGAAGACGGCGGCGCCCAGGATGAACAGAAGCACCGTGGTGACGAGCGTCAGCTTGGTGTGCAGCGACCACCGCTTCACGTGCCAGACGTGCTTCGCGAGGGTGTAGATGACGGGGAAGCCGATGCTGCCGAGGAACACGCCCACCATGAGGAGGAACAGCACCAGGTAGTCGTCCGCGAACACGGCGACGCCGCCGTCGTTCGGAGCGAAACCGGTGTTCGTGAACGCCATGGCCGCGAAGTAGGGCGCCTCCCAGAGCGCGGCGATGGGGTCGACCTTCGCCATCACCAGCGCCGGGTACAGCAGGGCTGCCAGCGATGCCTCGATGATGAGGGCCGACACGGCGACCGTGGTCAGCAGCTGGCCGACCTCTCCGAGTCGCACGGTCTGGCTCTCGTTCACCACGCCGCCGTGTGCCCGCAGAGGATTGGTGTCGCCCGCCGCCAAGAGCTTGGCCCGCAGCCCGAGCCGCTTCGAGATCAGCATCCCCATGAGAGACGCGAGCGTGAGGACGCCGAGGGCGCCGATGTTCACCCCGAGGAAGATCAGGACGTGGCCGAAGGGTGACCAGTGGTTGGCCATGTCGACGGTGGCGAGGCCGGTGACGCAGATCGTCGACACGGCGGTGAAGAGCGCATCGCTCAGCGGTGTGACCGTGCCGCTCGCGGAGGCGATCGGCAGCGACAGCAGCACCGTGAACACGAGGATCAGGAGCGCGAACACGACGATCGCGAAGCGGGAGGGCGAGGACGTGACGAGGTGCTTCACCCGTCCGGCGGCGCCTTTGAGGGCCTGTCGTGGGGACGACGCCGAAACGATGCCCGACATCGCTGCCCCCTCGTGATTCTCTCTTGCCCGCGCGCTGCGGACACGCGGCGCCTGTCGCCGAGCCTTCGTCATGGTACTCCGTGCCGGAGCCGACTACCCTGATCACATGACGGACATCTTCGACGTGATCGCAGACGGTACGAGGCGCGACATCCTCCAGCTCCTGCTGCGACGCACGGAAGAAGGAGAGACAGGCACCAGCGTCAGCCAGATCGTCGCCGACCTCGGCATCAGCCAGCCCACCGTGTCGAAGCACCTGAAGGTGCTGCGCGATGCCGAGCTGGTCTCGGTGCGCGAAGACGGACAGCGTCGTTTCTACAGTCTCGCCGTCGAGCCGCTCGAGGTCGTCGACGACTGGCTGGTCCCCTTCCTCGTCGATGCGTACGGCGACGAGGCCCCCGACATCGACTACCCCGTGAACGACAGCGCCGCGCACGCCGCGGAGGTCGTCGGTCGCGCCGCGGCCTCCGCGAAGCATGCCGTCGCCAACGCACTCAAGCGCCTCGGCGCCTGAGGTATCCTCAGCGACGTCCCGCCTTGCGGCGGAAGAGCCACGCGCCCCACGTCACCGCGATCAGCAGGATGACCAGGCACCAGCCGATCGCCCACCATGCCTCGCCCTGTAGGGGCGTATCCATCAGGAGGGCGCGGATCGTCTCGACGATGGGCGTGATCGGCTGATTGGCCGCAATCGGCTGCAGCCACTCCGGCATGCTCGCGACGGGCACGAATGCGCTGGAGAGATAGGGCAGGAACAGCAGGACGAAACCGTAGCCGTTCGCGCCCTCCGGGCTTCCTGCGGCGAGACCGATGGCCGCGAACAGGTAGGTGATCGCGAGGATGTACAGGGTGATGAGGCCCGCCAGCGCGATCCATTCCCCGAGGTCCGCGGTGGGTCGGAACCCGACCAGCACGCCGACGCCGATCACGATCGCGGTGGCGACCAGGTTCCGCAGCACACTGGCGACGACGTGCCCGGTGAGCACGGCGCCCGCACGCAGGGGCATGGTGCGGATCCGATCGATGATGCCGGTGCGCATGTCGTTCGCGACATACACGGCGGTGGACGATGCTCCGAAGCCGGCGCAGGTCAGGATGATGCCCGGCACGACGTAGTCGACGTATGCGCCCGAAGGGTCGATGGCGCCGCCGAAGACCCATGTGAACATCAGCATGAGCATCACCGGCAGCATGATCGCCATCAGCAGCGATTCGCCGTCGCGCACGGAATGGCGCAGGCTCCGTCCGACGAAGACGGCCTCGGCGGCGAACCCGCGCAGCCTCGGACGCGGGGTGGGCGCGGAGGGGGTGGATGCCGTCGGTCGAGGCGTGGCCAGGGTGGCGTTCATGCGTTCTCCTTCACGGGGCGAGAAGTCGAGGTGGGCGAGGTGACGGCGAGGAAGACGTCGTCGAGGGTGGGGCGGCGCAGCGTGACGACGCCGTCGGCTCCCTCCTCATCGAGCAGGTCGAGCGCTCGCCGCAGGTCGGCGACCGTGCCGTCGGTGGGGATCTGTCGGCTGAGTGCGCCGTCACTGTCATGGAGCTCGACCGTGTCTCCGCCGATGCGCGCCTTCAGCTCCGCCGGTGTGCCGAGTGCGGCGATGCGGCCGTCGTGCAGCACGGCGATCCGGTCGGCGAGCTGATCGGCCTCCTCCAGGTACTGCGTCGTGAGGAACACCGTGGTGCCTGACGCCGCGAGCGTCCGGATGATGTCCCACAGGTCGCGGCGGCTCCGGGTGTCGAGGCCGGTCGTCGGTTCGTCGAGGAAGAGTACCTCGGGGGTCACGACGAAGCTCAGGGCGAGGTCCAGTCGACGGCGCATCCCCCCGGAGAACGTGCGCACGGTGCGGGCGGCGGCCTCGGTCAGATCGAACTGGGTGATCAGTTCGGTCGCACGACGCGCGGCGGCTGCGCGGCCGAGCCCGGCGAGCCGGGCGAACATGACCACGTTCTCCGTCGCCGTCAGGGCGTCGTCGACGGCGGCCGCTTGACCGGTGAGGCTGATGCGGCGTTGCACTTCGACCGCGTGGGTGTGCACATCCCACCCGGCGACGGCCACCGCACCGGCGTCGGCACGGGTCAGTGTGGTGAGGATGTTGATCGTGGTCGTCTTTCCCGCCCCGTTTGGTCCGAGCAGGGCGAAGACCTCTCCGCGTGCGACGGTGAAGTCCAGGCCGTCGACGACGGTCTTCTGGGCGAAGGCCTTGTGCAGGCCGCGCACCTCGATGGCTGTGTCCATCAGGCGATCCTTTCTGTGTACGAAGAAAACTGTGTATGAGCAACGCAACTGTGTATGACCGTAACACACTGTTTATTAAATAAACAGAAGTAGGATGAGCGCATGACTGAGACCGAGCCGCCGGAGCTGCCACGGGGGATCGCGCTCGCCTGGGGTGTCGCCGCGAACCCGCAGCGCGGACCCAAGCGGGAGATGAGCGTCGAGAAGATCGTCGATGCGGCCGTCGAGCTGGCCGATGCCGAGGGGATCGGCGCCGTTTCCATGGCGGCCGTGGCGGCGAAGCTCGGCTTCACGCCGATGTCCCTCTACCGGTACGTGACCGCCAAGGACGATCTGCTGCTGCTCATGCAGGAGCAGGCGACGGGGCTTCCGCCGGCGAGCCACCTCGAGGTCGACGGATGGCGCGCACGATTGCTGGCGCTGTACGAGGCGCAGATCATGCTTTACCTGCGCCACCCCTGGATGCTCTCGCTGCCGGTCACCGGATCGCCGATCACTCCGAACAGCTCCGCCTGGCTCGATGCAGGCCTCGCCGCGCTCGAAGAGACCCCGCTGACCGCCGAGGAGCGGCTGGCCGTCGCGCTCGCCATGACGGGGCATGCTCGCTGGTGCGGGATCGTGCTGGCCGGCTACACGGAGCAGGCCCGCGGCAGCGGCCTCACTCCCGACGAGGTCTCTGCGCGCGAGGCCGAGCTCTTCGATCGGGTGATCACCGCGGAGGAATTCCCTGCTCTGCGTCGCGCGATCGAAGACGACGTGTTCCTCTCCGCGGCCGACCCCTTCCGCTTCGGGGTCGAGCGGACGCTCGACGGCGTTGCTGCGTACATCGCCGCCCTCGAGCGTGGTGAGCCGCGATCCGTGGCGACCGACTGGGTCGACCTCGAGCCCGTAGAACTCGCGGGGGACCGTCGTCTGAAGGAAGCACAGAGGGCGGTGCGCGAAGCGGAGAAGGCTCTGCGCGCGGCCCACAAGATCGAGCGGCAGGCGCTTCGCGAGGCGCGCGAACGACTGGCCAAGGCGAAGAAGCCGGCCTGACCCGCGTCCCGGGTTCAGTGCGTACCCTCGTCACGGGTCAGTGGCCGCGCATTCGTCCCGTTGATCACACGGGCCACATGGGTTTACATGCGTCCCAGCTACCCCATAGAGTGTGCACATCGAGAAAGGGGTACGTGGGATGCCCGAGGTTCCAGATGTCCGATTCCTCACGGTGGCCGAGGTCGCCGAGCTGATGCGCGTGTCCAAGATGACCGTGTACCGGCTGGTTCACGCCGGGGAGCTGCCGGCCGTTCGCTTCGGCCGCAGCTATCGTGTGCCCGAGTCCGCCGTGGCCGATGCGCTGCAGCGGCCCATCGCCGACGTCGGTTGAGGCGCGCGCGGCGGAGCCCGTCGGGTTTGCTAGACTGACCCGAGGCATTTTCCGTGCCCGTACCCGGGTGTCCGATTTCGGCGACACCCAGCCACTGACTTAGTGAGGTTTCCGTGGGTTCTGTCATCAAGAAGCGCCGCAAGCGCATGGCGAAGAAGAAGCACCGCAAGCTGCTTCGTAAGACTCGCCACCAGCGTCGCAACAAGAAGTAAGCGACCAGACACGAGCGCCTGTCTTCGGACGGGCGCTTTGTGTCTCTGCCCGCAGCTCCGTACCGCCGAGAGGATGTCATGAAGTCGATCACCGTCGCCGAACTCGCCGAGCGGTCGGGTGTTCCGCTCATCGACGTGCGGGAGGTGGACGAGTTCGCCGCAGGCCATGTGCCCGGCGCCGTCAACATCCCCATGTCCGAGATCGGCAACAGGCTCGATGAACTGCCGGCGGAGTCGTTCGACGTCATCTGCCAGGCCGGCGGTCGCTCCGCCCGCGTCGTCGAGGCGCTGGAGTCACGCGGCTTCGATGCCACCAACGTCGAGGGCGGCACAGGGGAGTGGATCTCCCGGGGGCGCGCGGTCGAGGTGCCGTCGGCGTGACCACGCTGACCCTGATCCGCAAGCCTGACTGCCATCTCTGCGAGGTGGCCTCCGACGTGATCGACGCTGTCGTCGCCGAGCTGCCCGACGCCGCCGCGGAGCAGATCGAGATCGTCGAGGCGTCCATCCAGGACGACCCCGCACTGTATGAGCTGTGGTGGGAGAAGATCCCCGTCGTCCTGATCGACGGCGATCTGCACGCGCACTGGCGCGTATCGCCCGAACGACTGCGTGAGGCGCTGGAGGCCGCGGTCCGCGGTGAGGCGCGAACCGAGACGAAGGAATCCCTGTGACCATCCGCCATGTCGTGATGTGGAAGCTCGCGGCCGAGGACGCCGCTGTGCGTGCCGAGCAGGCGGCCGAGGTCGCTCGTCGCCTCAACGCCCTGGAGGGTGTCGTGCCGCAGCTGCTCACGATCTCCGCCGGTGCCAACGCGGCCTACCCGGAGACGAACTGGGACGTGACGCTCGTGGCCGACTTCGACTCGGTCGCCGACATCGACGCGTACCAGGTGCATCCCGCGCACGAGGAGGTCGCCGGCTACATCCGCTCGGTGGTCTCTTCGCGCGCAGCGGTCGACTTCGAGGTCTGAGACCGCGTCGCACACGGTGCGGCACTTGATTTCACGTCGCCACTGACGTGCACTTGCAACGCAAACGTGATACGTCGACCGACTGATGTCATTGGTCACGCGACGAGCCGCATGTTTAGATGTTCTCCTACCCGTCCGTGGGCACACCCCGCCCTCGTCTTACAGGAGCCGACATGACTCGTCGTAACCTCATCGCCGGTCTCGCCCTCATGGCGACCGCCACTCTCGCGCTCGCCGGCTGCGCGACCGGTTCGTCCGATGCGGGCAGCAGCGACGCTCCCGCCGCGGGCGAGGAGTACGGCCTGATCGAGGCCGGCACGCTCACGGTCTGCTCCGACGTGCCCTACCCGCCGTTCGAGGTCGAGGACCCGTCCAGCGACATCGAGTACTCCGGGTTCGACATCGACCTGCTCGCCGCGATCGCCGAGAAGCTCGACCTCAAGGTCTCCGTGCAGGACGTGGGCTTCGACCCGCTGCAGTCGGGTGCGATCCTCGTCTCGGGTCAGTGCGACATCGGCGCCTCGGCCATGACGATCACCGAGGAGCGCAAGGCCAACATCGACTTCTCCGACCCGTACGTCGACTCGCTGCAGTCGCTGCTGGTCCGCGCCGACTCGGACATCAAGTCCATCGACGACCTCGACGGCAAGAACGTCGGCGTGCAGCAGGGCACCACCGGCGAGTCCTACGCGACCGAGAACGCCAAGGGCGCACAGCTCGTCCAGTACCCGTCGGACGGTGAGCTGTGGCCGGCGATGCAGGCCGGGCAGATCGACGCGATCCTGCAGGACCAGCCCGTCAACTACGTGCACGAGCAGGACGACCCCGCGTACAAGATCGTCGAGACCTACCCGACCGACGAGTCGTACGGCTTCGCCTTCGCCAAGGGCGAGAAGGACGAGCTCCGTGAAGCCATCAACGAGGCGCTCAAGGAGCTCCAGGACGACGGCACGTACCAGGAGATCTACGACGAGTACCTCGCGGCCAAGTGACCGGCGGCGTCGGTAGAGCGGGAGGACCTCGACGATGGCGTTGAGGCGTACCACCAAGGGCAAGCTGTATCGGTATTCGGTCTACGCGGTGCTGATCGCGATCGCCGTCTGGGCGATCGTGACCACCGACTGGGCGAAGATCGGACCGCTGTTCTTCAACCCCGAGATCGCGGCGAAGATGTTCCCCGGGATCATCACGACCGCACTCGTGAACACCCTGTGGTTCACGGCCGTGGCATTCGTCGGCGGCCTGCTGCTCGGTGTGCTGCTGGCCCTGATGAAGCTGTCGGTCATCGCGCCGTTCCGCTGGATCGCGACGTGCTGGATCGAGCTGTTCCGGGGGCTCCCCGCGATCCTCACGATCTTCGCCATCGCCTTCATCCTGCCGATCGCCGTGGGCGTTCCCGGGACGAAGCTCGGCGGACCGGTCGTGCTCGGACTCATCGGTCTCATCCTCGTCGCCTCGGCGTACATGGCCGAGACGATCCGCGCCGGCATCCAGGCGGTCCCGAAGGGACAGACGGAGGCTGCGCGGTCGCTGGGTATGTCGCCCATGAAGACGACCTTCTGGATCGTCGTGCCGCAGGGGTTCCGGATCATCATCCCGCCGCTGACCAACGAGTTCGTGCTGCTGCTGAAGGACACCTCGCTGCTGTTCATCGCCGGGTCCTTCATCTGGTCGAAAGAGCTCACGAACTTCGCGCGTGACGCGAGCACCCAGAACGCGAACGGAACGCCGCTGATCATGGCGGCGATCCTGTACCTGATCGTGACGATCCCGCTCACGCGCTTCAGCGCGTGGCTGGAGCGTCGGATGGCGAGGCAGCGATGATCACCGAACTGATCGATGTGCATGCCCCCGCGATCGATGTGCAGGGGCTCGTGAAGTCGTTCGGCGACAACGAGGTGCTCAAGGGCATCGACCTCACCGTCACCCGAGGCGAGGTCGTCTGCGTGATCGGACCATCGGGCTCCGGCAAGTCGACGTTGCTGCGGTCGGTCAACCTGCTCGAGGAGCCGACCGCCGGCAAGGTGCTGATCGAGGGGATCGACATCACCGATCCCGACGTCGACATCGACGGTGTGCGCACGCGCATCGGCATGGTGTTCCAGAGCTTCAACCTCTTCCCGCATCTGGATGTGCTCGGCAACCTCACGGTCGCCCAGCAGCGGGTGAAGAAGCGCTCGAAGAAGGAAGCCGAGCTGATCGCGCGCGCCATGCTCGAGCGCGTGGGACTGTCCGAGAAGTCGGATGCTTACCCCGGGCACCTGTCCGGCGGGCAGCAGCAGCGCGTCGCGATCGCGCGTGCGCTGTGCATGAACCCCGACATGATGCTGTTCGACGAGCCGACCTCGGCACTCGACCCCGAGCTGGTCGGCGAGGTGCTGCAGGTCATGCGCTCACTGGCCGACGAGGGGATGACGATGCTCGTCGTCACGCACGAGATGGGCTTCGCGCGGGAGGTCGGCTCGCGCCTGATCTTCATGGACGGCGGACACATCGTCGAAGAAGGAGACCCGCGCGAGGTGCTCGCGAACCCGCAGCATCCGCGCACGAAGGACTTCCTGGCGCGCGTGCTCTGAGGTTGCGGCGGCACGGTCTGCCGAGACCCCGCCTTCACGAGGAGACCCCCTGGTGC
>NZ_JBLVOH010000156.1:5690-8707 GCF_053543675.1 Microbacterium umsixpiens | reverse complement strand
GTCTCTTCGTGAAGTGGGCTCTTGAGCTAGTCGACCTCGACGACCTCGGCGTCGGCGGCGTTGCGGCGGACGGCGTCGATGCCGTTCAGGGCGGCGGACTTCGACGAGTAGCCCTCACCCGTCGCGATGACCTCGCCGTTGCCGGCCTTCAGACGGAACCGGTACTCACTGGACTTGTCGGTGTACAGCTCGAACTTGCCTGCCATGAGGCGTCCTTTCTCGATGGATGGAGGGAACCCGCCCTCGCGGCTCACGCTAGCGGTCCCGGTATATCGGAGGGAAGGGCGGCTTCACCCGCGCGGGTGCACCGCGACCGGCTCCGGGGCGACGGCGATGCGCACCCGGTCGCCGAACGAGGGATGGATGCCGGGGGCGTGCTGCACCCGGACGAGCTCGCCCGACTCGGTGCGGACGAGGGTGCGGCGCATGCTGCCGAGGAAGGTGCTCTCCTCGACCAGGGCGTCGGTGGCGGCATCCGCCTCCGACGCGAAGTGGACGTTCTCCGGTCGGAGGTACACATCGACCGGGCCGTCTGCCGGCGACTGCAGCGGGAGGCGCTGCCCCCACACCAGCACGTGGTCGCCCTCGGCGACGCCGGAGACGACGCTGGAGAGCCCCACGAAGGCCGCGACCCCCGCCGTCGAAGGGGTCGTGTACAACTGCTCGGGAGAGCCGATCTGCTCGATCCGCCCCGCGTTCATCACAGCGATCCGGTCGGAGACGGCCAGCGCCTCCTCCTGGTCGTGCGTGACGAAGACCGTCGTGATGCCGAGGCGCAGCTGGATGCGGCGGATCTCATCGCGCAGCTGCACGCGCACCTTGGCGTCCAGTGCCGACAGCGGCTCGTCGAGCAGAAGCACCTTGGGCTCGGTGACGAGAGCCCGCGCGAGCGCGACCCGCTGCTGCTGCCCGCCGGAGAGCTGGTGCGGGAAGCGGTCGGCGAAGTCCGCCAGGCCGACCAGCGCGAGGGCATCGAGCGCGCGCTTCTGCGCCTCGTGTCTGCCGACGCCGCGCCGCCGCAGACCGAATGCCGTGTTGTCGACCACCCGCAGATGCGGGAACAGCGAGTACGACTGGAAGACCATGCCGATGTCGCGTCTGTTCGTCGGCACACGCGACACGTCACCGCCCCCGAGCAGCACCGCACCCTCGTCGGCGCCCTCGAGTCCGGCGAGCACCCGGAGCAGCGTCGTCTTGCCGCATCCCGAGGGGCCGAGCAGCGAGACGAACTCGCCGGGTGCGATGTCGAGGTCCACCCCGTGCAGTACGCGCGTGCCGGCGTAGCTCTTCACGATGCCTTGCAGCTCGACGCGGGTCTCCTCACCGGCTCGTGCCAGGAGCAGGTTGTCCTTGGTGCGCGGCAGCGCCTGGTCGAGGGTCATGAGCGGGCCTTTCCGGTGCCGCGGGCGACGCGGCCGATGAGGAGGAGCAGAAGGAAGACGAACGCCAGCGCCAGCAGGGTGAAGATCGCCGGCGCGTAGGGATCCTGCTTCTGCACGACGACCATCGCGGTCTGGAACACCGGGCGGTTCAGGAGCGAGGCGATCGTGAACTCGCCCAGCACGACGGCGATCGAGATCAGCGATGCCGCGAGGAGTCCCTGCCGGAGGCTCGGCGCCAGCACCTTCAGGACCACGGTCGGCCAGCTCGCACCCAGAGAGCGCGCCGCCTCCGAAAGGGTGCGCAGGTCGGCCGCATCGATCGAGGCCTGGATCGATCGGGAGGCATACGGGAGCACAGTGATGCCGTACGCGAAAGCGAGGGTCCAGGTGCCCGTGCCCAGCGTGCGTCCGATCTGCAGATAGAGGGGAGCGAGCCCGACGACGAGCACGATCGCGGGGATCGAGATGGGCAGCAGTGCCGCGAACTCGAACGCGGGCTTGAGCTTCGGGAAGCGCAGGTTGACCAGGATCATGGTCGGCGCGAGCAGGAGCAGCACGATCACGACCGTGACGACCGCGAGCACGAGCGAGTTGCCCAGGCCCGTCCAGATCGGCTTTATCGCGGCGGAGGCGGCCGGATCGAAGAGGGCGGCCCAGTGTTCGAGAGTCGGTCCTTCCTTCCCGCGGAGCGTGAACAGGAAGGTCGAGGCGAGGGGGATGGCGAAGAACGCGCCGACGAGGATGCCGATGACCCAGCGGGTCGTGCGAGAGGGACCGAGGCGACTCATGACTGCCACCGGGCGGCGCGGCGCTGGATGAGCGAGTACAGGGACATCACGACCGCCACCACGACGATCATGCCGAGTGCGAGGGCGCCGGCGAGGTTCTCCCGCCCGAGCAGCGTCTCGCTCGTGAGCGCGGTGCGGATCTGCAGCGGCACGATCTGCGAACCCTGGCTCGCGAGAGCGGCGGCCGTCGCATAAGAGGAGAAGGCGTTGGCGAACAGCAGCAGCAGGCTGGCGAGGAACGAGGGGGCGAGCACGGGGAAGCCGATGCGCAGCCAGAAGCTGGAGCGGCTACCGCCGAGCGTGAGGTTGGCCTCGGCCCACTGCGGCTTGAGCGCGGCGAGGGCGGGCATGAAGGTGATGACCATGAGCGGGATCTGGAAGTAGATGTAGGGCAGGATCAGCCCGGGCAGCTCGTACAACCAGGCGCCGGTCGCGAAGATGTCGATGCCGAACGCGTCCTGAAGGAACAGGGTGACGACGCCCTGGATGCCGATCGTGGCGATGAAGGCGAACGCCAGCATGACCCCGCCGAACTGCGCGAGCACGCCGGCCGCAGCATCCACCGACTGGCGCATCGCCCCGTCGGGGTTCATGCCGAGGAGGGCGTAGCAGACGAGCGCGCCGACGACCGCGCCGACGACGGCCGTGAGCAGGGAGAGCCAGGCGGAGTTCGCGAAGGTGTTCAGCACGACCGGGTCGGCGAGGGCCGCGACGTTGGTCCAGGTGAAGGCGCCGTCGTCGTCGAAGAAGCCGGAGCCGATCGCGAGGATGGTCGGCACGGCGAGGAAGAGCACCACGTAGGCCGCGAACGGGACGAGCCCGAGCCAGGCCGGGGACGGGCCGGAGC
>NZ_JBLVOH010000156.1:2821-5670 GCF_053543675.1 Microbacterium umsixpiens | reverse complement strand
ATGCCGCAGCATCCACCCCCGGTGCGGAGATGGTCGTCACTGGACGGCCGCGGCCCACTTCTCACCGAGCAGCGTGCCGGCGTTCGTCGACTGCTCCTCGGTCGGCACCACGGTCTCCTCGGGAGCCTCGGGGAGCGCGGCCGCGAGGTCGGCGTCGATCGTTCCCGCCTCGGTCATGGCCTCCATGCGCACCGGACGCGCGCCACCCTTCAGCCAGAGGTTCTGCACCTCGTCGCTGTAGAGGAACTCCTGCCACAGGCGGGCCGCCGCCGGGTTCGGGGCGTCGACGTTGATGGCCTGGTTGTAGTAGCCGGCGTATCCGGTGCCGTCGAGCACAACGACCTTCCAGTCCTCGTTGTCGGCCGTGTGCGAGGCGTTCAGGTAGTCCCAGTCGAAGACGACCGGGGTCTCGCCGCTCGCGATGGTCGCCGTGGTGACATCCACCTTGAGCAGGTTGCCGGCCTTCTGCATGTCCGAGAAGAAGTCGATGCCGGGCTGGAAGTCGTCGAGCGTGCCGTCGGACTGCACGGTGGTGAGGCCCACGGCGGCGAACGCGGCGCCGGCCTGGGTCGGGTCGCCGTTGATCGCGACGGCGCCCTTGTAGTCGGCCGACAGCAGGTCGGCGAGCTCGGACGGCGCGTCGAACTTTGACGAGTCGTACCCGATCGACATGTATCCGCCGTAGTCGCCGACGAAGAGTCCGGTCGGCTCCTTGAGCTCGTCGGGGATCTCGTCCCACGTCTGCACCTTGTAGGGAGCGAACGTGTCGGTGTTCTGCAGTGCGACGGTCAGTCCGAGGTCGAACACGTCGGGCGCGGTGTCGAGGCCCTTGTTAGTCTCGGCGGCCTGGATCTCCTCGGCACTGGAGACGTCGGGCGAGGCCTCGTTGATCGTGATCTCCGGGTACTTCTCGGTGAACAGGTCGAGGATCTCGCCGTAGTTCGCCCAGTCGCGGGGAAGGGCGATGACGTTGAGCGAACCCTCCTCCTTGGCAGCGGCCTCGAGTTCGGCGAAAGTACCGAAGTCCTCCACGGACGTGGCCGCGGCGGCATCGACCGTCTCGCTGCTCGACGCCGGTGCGTCGGTGGCGGACGCGCAGGAGGTCAGCGCGAGTGCGGCCGTGGTGGCCAGGGCGATGCCGGCGCCGATGCGCGCGCGGCGGGTGAAGCGAGCCATGAGTGTCCTCTCGGTGTCCGGCGAGGGTGCGCCGGTTTCGGGTTGCGAGAGGACACTATGAGGCGCAGGTTGCCGACCGTCCCGGGTCGGGTGAACGGCGCGTGTCGCGGTGGTGGCGGGACGGGTGCGGGGTGCGGTTCGCTCGGCCTTCCGCGCTGCGCTCGGCCAGAATCCGAGAATCAGGCCGAGGACGCTGCGATCGGCCGACGGAAGCGCGCGGGTCAGGCCTGCGGGACGTTGTACTTGAAGCCGCGGTGCGAGCCCACGTAGCCCAGACGCTCGTAGAAGCGGTGGGCGTCGGTGCGGGCGGCATCCGAGGTGAGCTGCACCATCGACGCGCCGACAGCGGGGGCCGCCGCCTCGCCCACCCAGCGCATCACCGCGGATCCGATGCCCGACGACCGCAGACCGCTGTGCACGCGTACCGCCTCGACCAGCAGCCGCCGCGCGCCGCGGCGTGACATCCCGGGGATCGAGGTGAGCTGCAGCGTGCCGACGACCGCACCGTCGAGCTCGACGACGAGCAGGTCGTTCGAGGGCTCGGCCAGGATCTCGGTGAGTGCCTGAGCGTACACAGGGCGATCGTCGTCGGATGCCACATCGCCCCGCGCCGCGCTGATCGGGTCGTCCGCGAGCAACGCGATCACGGCATCCGCGTCA
Source organism: Microbacterium umsixpiens (assembly GCF_053543675.1). Classification (NCBI taxonomy): domain Bacteria; kingdom Bacillati; phylum Actinomycetota; class Actinomycetes; order Micrococcales; family Microbacteriaceae; genus Microbacterium; species Microbacterium umsixpiens. Next base: position 3,834 of record NZ_JBLVOH010000156.1, on the reverse strand, counting down.
TCGACCACCGCACGGCGGAGCACCGCCGTCCCGATGCGCGAGTCGAACGAGTGGGGCAGCGGGAGGGCGTCGAGCATGCGACCAGTCTGCCAGCGGGCGGAGCGGATGCCGGCGCGCGGCCGACTCTCTGGAATCATGGCCGAGTGGATATCGGCGCCGTGCTCGGACTGGAGCAGCTCACCTGGGGGATGCTCCTCCTCGTCGTCATCGCCGCGTTCTGCGCCGGGTGGATCGATGCGGTCGTCGGCGGGGGAGGCCTGCTGCAGTTGCCGGCGCTGCTGCTGATCCCCGGCATCTCGCCCGTGCAGGCGCTGGCGACCAACAAGCTCGCCTCCGTCTTCGGCACCGCGACCAGCAGCGTCACCTACTACCGCCGCGCCAAACCCGACATCCGCACGGCGTTGCCGATGGCGGCGATCGCGTTCCTCGGCTCGTTCGGTGGCGCGGCCGTCGCGACGGTACTGCCGCCCGCCGCGTTCAAGCCCATCATCGTCATCGCTCTGCTGGTCGTCGCCCTGTTCACCGCGTTCCGACCGCAGATGGGCGCGGCGACGAAGCTGCGGTACCACGGGCACAAACACCACATCATGGCGGGTGCCGCCGGGCTCGGCATCGGCTTCTACGACGGGATGATCGGCCCGGGCACGGGCACTTTTCTCGTCATCACGCTCGTCGCCCTGCTCGGTTACGACTTCCTGCAGGCGAGCGCGAAGGCGAAGATCGTGAACCTCGCGACGAACGCGGGCGCACTGATGCTGTTCATCCCGCACGGGGCGGTGCTGTGGCTGCTGGGCGGCATCCTCGCGGTGGCGAACGTCGCGGGCAGCTACCTGGGGTCGCGGATGGCGATCTCGCGGGGGACGACCTTCATCCGTGTCGTCTTCCTCGTGGTCGTGGTCGGCCTGATCGCGAAGCTCGGGGTCGACGTGTGGAACGAGAACATCGTCCCCGTGCTCGCGCTCCTCGGCTGAACGGCGTTTCGTCTCGTCGCTGCGCTCCTCGCTCAACGACCG
>NZ_JBLVOH010000156.1:0-2801 GCF_053543675.1 Microbacterium umsixpiens | reverse complement strand
GCGAGACGAAACGGTCGTCAGGCCTCGTCGTCTTCGGGCTCGAAGTCGACGCCGGCCTCGGCGCGCTGCGCGTCGGTGATGGGCGCGGGAGCGGAGGTCAGCGGGTCGAAACCGTTGCCGGACTTCGGGAACGCGATGACCTCGCGGATCGACTCGGTCTTGGACAGGTGCTGCAGCACGCGGTCCATGCCGAGCGCGATCCCGCCGTGCGGCGGGGCCCCGAACTTGAACGCGTCGAGCAGGAAGCCGAACTGCTCGTCGGCCTGCTCGTCGCTGATGCCCATGACCTCGAATACGCGCTTCTGCACGTCTTCGCGGTGGATGCGGATCGAACCGCCGCCGAGTTCCGAGCCGTTGCACACGATGTCGTACGCGTAGGCGAGGGCCGATCCGGGGTCGGTGTCGAACGTGTCCTGGAACTCGGGCTTCGGACCGGTGAAAGCGTGGTGCACGGCAGTCCAGGCGCCCGCGCCCACGGCCACGTCGCCCGAGGCCACGGCGTCGGCGGCCGGCTCGAACATCGGAGCGTCAACGACCCAGGTGAACGCGAACTCGTCCGGGTTCAGGTAGCCGAGGCGGCGACCGATCTCGACGCGGGCGGCGCCGAGCAGCGCGCGGCTCTCCTTGGTGGAACCGGCGGCGAAGAACACGCAGTCGCCCGGCTCAGCGCCCACGAAGGCGGCGAGTCCGGCCTGCTCCGCCTCGGACAGGTTCTTCGCGGCCGGGCCGCCGAGCGAACCGTCCTCGTTGAACAGGACGTACGCGAGACCACGCGCACCGCGCTGCTTCGCCCAGTCCTGCCAGGCGTCGAGCTGCTTGCGCGGCTGGCTCGCACCACCGGGCATGCGGACCGCACCGACGTACTCCGCCTGGAACACGCGGAACGGCGTGTCCTGGAAGTACTCGGTCGCCTCGACGAGCTCGAGGCCGAAGCGCAGGTCGGGCTTGTCGGAGCCGTACTTGGCCATGGCGTCGGCGTACGTGATGCGCGGGAGCGGGGTCGAGACCTCGACGCCGATCGTCTTCCACATCGCGACGATGAGCGACTCCATCAGCGTGATGACGTCTTCCTGGTCGACGAAGCTCATCTCGATGTCGAGCTGCGTGAACTCGGGCTGGCGGTCGGCGCGGAAGTCCTCGTCGCGGTAGCAGCGCGCGATCTGGAAGTACTTCTCGACGCCGCCGACCATCAGCAGCTGCTTGAACAGCTGCGGCGACTGCGGCAGGGCGTACCAGCTTCCCGGGCTCAGACGTGCCGGCACCAGGAAGTCGCGGGCGCCCTCCGGGGTCGAGCGCGTGAGGGTCGGCGTCTCGACCTCGGTGAAGTCCTCGGCGTGCAGCACGTCGCGGATCGCCTTGTAGACGTCCGAGCGCAGGCGCAGGTTCGCCGCCTGGGCAGGACGACGCAGGTCGAGGTAGCGGTACTTGAGGCGTGCCTCCTCGCCGACGGTCTCGGTGTCGGCGACAGCCGTGGAGACCTGGAAGGGGAGTGGGGCCGACTCGTTCAGGACCTCGACGTCGGTCGCGATGAGCTCGATCTCGCCGGTCGGCAGGTTCGGGTTCGCGTTGCCCTCGGGGCGCCGCGACACTTCGCCGGTCACCTTCAGGACGAACTCGTTGCGCAGCGGGTGGGCGATCTCCTCGTCGCGGATGACGACCTGGGCGATGCCCGAGGCATCCCGCAGATCGATGAAAGCGACTCCTCCGTGGTCACGACGGCGGTCGACCCAACCCGAGAGGGTGACGGTCTGACCGATGTGCTCGGCTCGCAGAGAGCCTGCCGAGTGGGTGCGAAGCACGGAGTATTCCTTCTGATCTGGGAAATGGGGAACCCGGCCATTCTACGGGGGTGCGCGGCTCCTCCCGGCGGGGTGGGCCGACGATCAGTAGGGTGGCTGTGAACGGAAGGTGCCCCATGAATCTCACCCTCGTCCCCGCGGCCGACGTCCCGGTCGTCCCCGACTTCGTCAGCCAGATCTTCTCCGGAACCTCCGGCGTGGTGGCGCTGATCTTCTACATCCTCCTCGCCGTCGCGTGGTGGAAGGTGTTCACCAAGGCCGGATATCCCGGCATCCTCGCCCTCATCCCGATCGTCAACGCGATCTTCCTGCTGCGCATCGCCGGGATGTCGGGCTGGTGGGTGCTGCTCTACCTGGTGCCGATCGCCAACGTGGTGCTCGCGATCGTCGTCGCCGTCAAGGTCGGCGCGCGCTTCGGCAAGGGCGGGGTCTTCTCGTTCTTCCTGCTCTTCGTGTTCTCGTTCATCGGATACTTCATCCTCGGCTTCGGCGACTCCCGCTACCGCAAGGCGTGACATGACGGCGTCTCGTCTGCACCTCGTCCGACACGGTGAGGTGCACAACCCTGCGCGCGTGCTCTACGGCCGTCTCCCCGACTACCACCTGAGCAAGGCGGGCCGGGGGATGGCGGCGGCCGCGGCCGATCACGTGGCGTCACTCGATCGTCCCGTCGTCGCGCTGTACGCCTCGCCTCTCGAGCGGGCGCAGGAGTCGGCGGAGCCCTTCGCCGAGCGGTTCGACCTCGTGCCCGAGATGGACATCCGCCTGATCGAGCCGGCCAACGTGTTCGAGGGCACGCAGATGCGTCGCTCCCTGATGAACCCGATGAACTGGTGGCATCTGCGCCAGCCTTCGCTGCCGAGCTGGGGCGAGCCGTACACCTCGATCGCGGAGCGGATGCTCAGCGTGATGGACGAGGCCTGGGATGCCGCGCCGGAGGGGGACCTCGTGATGGTCTCGCACCAGGCGCCGATCTGGATCACGCACCTCCGGGTCGCGGGT
>NZ_JBLVOH010000155.1:25563-26196 GCF_053543675.1 Microbacterium umsixpiens | reverse complement strand
GCGCACTCCTCGGCGATCCGGGAGGAGGCCGTGAAGAACGGCCGCGGAGCCGACGAGGTCAAGATCATGTCGGCGTTCGCCGCGATCGTCGGCAGCACGGAGGAAGAGGCGCAGCGCAAGTACGCCGAGGTCGCCGACGCGCAGAACCCCGACGTCACCGTCGCCTCCTACGCCTGGTTCACCGGCCTCGACCTGTCGGCGTACGCGCCGAACACGCCGATGTCCGAGCTCAGCACCGAGCTGTCGCAGACCCAGGTCGCCCGCTTCGCCGACAAGACCGTCGGCGACGTGCTCGGAGACTGGCACGCGCACGGTGTCGGCGCCCGCCCGATCGTGGGCACCCCCGAGCAGGTGGCTGACCGCATGATCGAGCTCGCCGACGGCGCCGACCTCGACGGATTCCTCTTCGCCCCCGTGATCCCGCCGGCATCGACCGTCGACTTCATCGAGCACGTGCTGCCGATCCTCAAGGAGCGCGGCGCGATCGTCGAGCCGTCGTCGGAGCCGCAGTCGCTGCGGGAGCGCCTGATCGGCACATCGACTCCGGCACTCGCCGATTCGCACACCGGATCGCAGTACCGGCGGACGATGTCGCGTGTCTGACACCCTCACCGGTGTCGCCGTCGTGGGGAG
>NZ_JBLVOH010000155.1:19477-25543 GCF_053543675.1 Microbacterium umsixpiens | reverse complement strand
CGCGCCCCCCACGCGTCGGCGAGACCCTCCTCGGACGAGCCGGCGGACGCTTCTCCGGCGGCAAGGGGCTGAATCAGGCCGTGGCGTCCGCCCGCAGCGGGGCGCCCACGAGGTTCTGCGCGGTCGTCGGAGGCGATGAGGCCGCCGACGTGCTGCAGCAGACGCTGACGGAGGCCGGAGTCGTGGCGGCCCTCCGCCGCAGCGCCACCGCTCCGACCGGAGTGGCGCACGTGCTCGCCCTCGACGGCGGGGACAACAGTATCGTCGTCGCGGCGGGTGCCAACGCCGATCTCACCCCGGAAGACGCGGTCGGCGGGATCGCAGGAGCCGGGGTCGTGCTCGCGCAGCTGGAGGTGCCCGTCGAGAGCGTGGCCGCAGGGTTGCGTGCGGGGCGCGCTGCCGGCGCACTGACGATCCTCAACGCCGCCCCCGCGCATGCCGCGACGATCGGGATGCTCGCCGACGTCGATGTTCTCGTCGTGAACGAGACCGAGTGCGTCGAACTCGGCGGCGTCGACCGACTCCATGCGGCCGGTGCGCAGACGGTCGTTCTCACGCAGGGTGCCGGGGGAGTGACGCTCCATCGCTCGGGGAGCGATCCCGTGCACGTCGCCGCCTTCCGGATCGATTCGGTGGACACGACGGGAGCCGGCGATGCCTTCTGCGGTGCGCTCGCCGCGGCGCTCGCCCAGGGGATGGCGATCGAGGACGCCCTGGTCAGAGCCTGCGCGGCAGGAGCCGTCGTGGCTCAGCACCGCGGGGCGACCACGCCGCAGTTGACGCCCGGGTCGATCGCGGCGTTCGTCGACTCGCGCTGAGCCGCTACCGCGCAGGGGGCGTGGCGGGCGATGCGACCTCTTCCGCCTCGCCGGCGAACGTGTACTCACCCCCGCGCAGGCGCTCCAGCAGGTCGAGCAGCCACTGCTTCTCGGCGGTGAGGCGGGCGGTGGAGAGGTCGAAGATCTCCCGCACGTACTTCGGTGTCGTCTCGGAGCGCAGAGTGTCCTGCACGTCGAAGCCGTTCTGGGTGATGATCGCGTCGCTCTTGATGAGGCGGTGCTCGAGGCCGGCGATCACCTCCTGGCGGCTCAGCACGAACATGAACGAGGCCACGGTCATGATGGCCTGGGTGTCGAAGGCTGCGACGTTCCAGAGGTTCTCGCGCAGCATGCGCTGGAGCTCGACCTCGCCGGCCGGAGTGATGCGGTAGGTCGTGCGTGCCGGGCGCTTGCCCTCGGCTTCGGTGCCGCTCTCGGCGATGTAGCCGTCGACCTCGAGGGCGCGCAGGGCGTTGTAGATCGAGCCGGGCTGGATGTGCGCCCATTCGTCGACGTGCCACGTCATGAGCTCGCGGCGGAGGAAGTAACCGTGCACGGGCTGGAACTGCTTCACGGCGCCGAGGACGACGAGGCGGGTGGTCGACATGCCCCTCATGCTAACGGCTGGTGTCCCACATTCTTATTGTTTGCATGATCAAACTTGCCTATTATGAGTACTAGTCAAAGTTGACTAACGAAAGGAAGCCGAAATGACGACTGCCGTGACCGACGCCCTGCCGCGCGACCTCGCCCTCCGCCGGGCGTTCTCGGTGTATCCGACCGGCGTCGTAGCCCTCGCCGCGCATGTCGATGACCGCGCTGTCGGGATGGCGGTCAACTCCTTCACCTCGATCTCGCTCGAGCCCGCCCTCGTCGCGATCAGCGCGGCGCGGACCTCGAAGACCTGGCCGCTGCTCCGCGAGGTGCCCGAGCTCGGCATGAGCGTGCTGGCCGCGCATCACGAGCCGCTCAGTCGCTCGCTCTCGGCGCGTGAGGGCGATCGCTTCGGCGGGCATGACTGGCAGCGCACCGAGGACGGCGCCGTGCTGATCTCGGATGCCGCGCTCTGGCTCACCTGCCGCCTGCACAGCACCTTCGATGGCGGGGACCACGAGATCGCCCTGTACGAGATCGCCGACATCACCCTGTTCGACGATGTGGAGCCGCTGGTCTTCCATCAGAGCCGCTATCGGTCGATCGCCGGGTCTGCGAGCGCGTGAGCGCTTCGCCGTCCGCGATCGTCGTCGGCGTGGTCGTGCCCGGTGACGGGCGGGGGCGCGAGCTCGGCTTCCCGACGGCGAACCTGGCGCTGGACGGCAGCGACCTGCCCGCCGATGGGATCTACGCGGCGTGGACGCGTATCGACGACGAACCGGAGGTCTGGCCCGCGAGCGTCAGCGTCGGGACGAATCCGACCTTCGCCGGCGACCGGGAGAGGCGGGTCGAGGTGTATCTGCATGATGTGAACCTCGATCTGTACGGCCGGACGCTGGCGGTGACGCTCGTCGCCCGCCTGCGGCCCACGCTGCACTTCGAGGGGGTCGATGCGCTGGTCTCGCAGAGTGCGGACGATGTCCGCCGCTGTCGACGGCTCCTGGCTGGTCGTGGACCGGCTGGGGTCGCCTGAGAGGCGAGGACCGCCGCAGATCGAGTACTGTTTTACATTTCACTCCTGTGGTACTTTCTCCGCATCACCGACGATCCGGAGGAAAACCCATGCTCGCCCGCAAGAAGACCGCTTTCTTCACGTCCGCCGTCGTGGCACTCACCCTGTCACTGACAGGTGTGTCATCGGCTCATGGCGCCACCGGCTACTCCGCGCCCGAAGCTGCGGCTGCGACGAGCGCCGGGCTGCAGGCCGCGGGCGACGAGGCCGACCTCGATCCTCGCCTCGCGTCGTCGACCGACCTGGAGCTGCTGCTCCTTGTCATGACGGGACGCGGAGCCCTCGCCGATGCGCACCCCGAACTGATCGCCGAGCTCGGCGTCACTGTGTCCACACAGGCGCAGGCCGACGCGATGGCGGCCATCGCCGCGCAGTTCCTCACCGTCTCTCCCGCATTCTCCGCGACATGGGCGCCCGCGATCAGGAGTACCGACCCGGCCGTGAGAGATCAGGGCATCTCCGGATTCATGACGGACTTCATGGCTTACGTGATGTCGCACTGCCGACCCTCGTGCACCGTGTGAGCGGTCGGCCCACACCGCAGCGGATGCTCACTCCGACGAGGTGCCGCGCGGCAGCTGGTGCCGGGTGCCGCCGTCACTGCGGCGACGCCCCGTCGGAGGAGGCCCCTCGCCGGAAAGCACGGTGCGGGGGACGCTCCAGCGTGCCGTGGTTCCGCGCTCCGTCCGCTGATCCAGCGTGAAGGTGCCGCCATGCAGCGCCGCACGTTCGGCGAGGTTCTCGGTCCCTCCGGGGTCGCCGAGGGACTCCGCGATCCCGTCACCGTCGTCCTGCACCGAGACGATGACCTCTTTCTCCGAGACGGCGACCGTGACGGCGCAGGTGCTGGCCTGGGCATGGTGGGCGACGTTGGCGAGCGCTTCGCGGATGACGGCGATGACGTCATCCGCGAGCTTCCCGGTGACGACCGGATCGACCGGCCCCACGAAGGTGATCGTCGGCGCGGACGGCAGCGCGGGAGTGAGCTCGGTGATCACGTCGAGCGCGCGCCGGCGCACAGGACGGTCTTTTCTCTTCACGCGGCGCGTGCGGAGCGAGAATATCCCGGAGCGGATGTCGGTGATGGCCGCGTCGATCTCCGCGACGTGCTGCTCGAGTTCTTCGGCGTGGGCGGGGTCGGTGGCAGCGAACGCCTGCAGGCTCATCCCCGTCGCGAACAGCCGCTGGATGACGTTGTCATGCAGGTCGCGGGCGATGCGGTTGCGCTCTTCGATGATGTCGAGGTGCTGCCGATCCTCTCGAGCCCAGGCGAGTGAGGTCGCGAGACCCGCCTGGGCGACGAAATCGGAGATCGCGTCGATCTCGCTCGGGGAGAAGTCGCTGCCGGATGCCACTCGCGTGACGCACAGCGCCCCGATCGCATGCCCGGCAGCCACCAGGGGGACGGCCACCGTGGGCCCTGCGGCATCCTGGTCTCCGGCCAGGCTGGCGTGGGTGTCCTCATCGGTGAGGCTTCCGCTCACCACCCTTCCGCTGGCGATGGCGTGCGCGGCGACCGAGCTCGCCGCCGGGAGGACCCCGTGTTCGTATGCGGCGGACAGCGGTCCGCGGGCAGCGTCGATGCGGAGACGGTCGGCATCCACGTGGACGACGATCGTCACCAGGTCGCAGGCGACCACGTGAGTGACGCGCTCGGCCATGACGTCGAGGATGTCCTCGCGCTGAGGGGTCAGGAGCACGGCGCTCACGTCCGAGAGCGCTCGATTCAGTCGCTGCTGGCGACGAGCCTCTTCGGCCGCGCGGGCGTTGTGGATGGTGATTCCCGCGGTCGCGGCCATCGACTCGATGAGCTCCTCATCCTCGAGCGTGAAGACACCGGTTCGCCGATTCGACAGCACGAGGACGCCGCACACCTCGCCGTGGCTTCGGACCGGGACCCCGAGGAACCCCTCCATGGCAGGGTGATGCGGGGGGAAACCCGCGGACCGAGGGTCATCGCTCATCTGGTTCAGACGGATCGTGCGTCCGCTGTCGACCACCGCGCGGAACAGGGTCCCCGGCTCGGGCGGATCGGCGATCGTGGCCGCACTTCGCTGGTCGATGCCCACGTGGATGAATCGCTCGACAGCGCCGGCCGCGTCGATCACGATCAGCGCGCCGTATCGGGCTTGGATGAGGTCGGCGGCAGCTCGGACGATGCGTGTGAGAATCCTGTCGGCGTCGAGTTGGTCCGACGCGTCCGGCGAGAAGTCGACGAGACCGCGGAGCTGGCGGCGGGTGGCGAGGAGCCGAGGTGCGCGTGTCACGGGAGCGTCGTCCCCGTCGTCCTGCTGGGGGCCGGGCGTAATATGCGTCTGTCGGCATCTGTCCTGCATCCCTCCACCTTCCCCGGAGACCGACCGGTCTGCAACGCTCAGCCGGTATATGGCAGGCGCGTCGCCGGCAGGACTCCCGCTGCCGGAGGCCCGCTTTCCCGATCGAGCGGGGACCATGGTCCCGGCCGAGGCCGCGAAACGCCCGTTACGGTGCGAGAGACGTGCCTGGGCAGACCGGGCGGGCGAGCAGGCAGGAACGGGAGAGTGCGGGCATGACCTCAGTGTTCCTGGTCGACGACCATGAGATGGTGCGCAGGGGTGTCGCCGCTGTGATCCAGGCCACCCCGGATCTCGATGTCGTCGGTGAGGCGGGGGGCTACCGGGAGGCGACGAGGCGGATCGCGGCCACTCTTCCCGATGTCGTGGTCCTCGATGTGCACCTGCCGGACGGCAGCGGGATCGACCTGTGCCGGGCGATCCGGCAGAAGCATCCGGGGATGCGGTGCCTGATCCTCACGGCCTACGACGACGACGACGCGGTGATCGCGGCCGTGATGGCGGGGGCGGACGGGCATCTGCTCAAGACGGTGCGCGCTGCGGACCTTCCCGAAGCGGTGCGTGCCGTCGCTGCCGGACGTCGGCTGCTCGATCCCGCCACGGTGCGTCGGGCGACGGGCCAGGTCGCCTCGGGGTCGGCTGATTCGGCTGATCCCCGGTTCGCGTCCTTGACCATGCGCGAACGGCAGATCCTCGCTCTCATCGCCGACGCCCTGACGAACCGTCAGATCGCGGACCGGCTCGGTCTCGCTGAGAAGACGGTCAAGAACTACGTCACCTCGATGCTCGGGAAGCTGGGTTTCACCCACCGGACGCAGGCGGCGGTCTTCGAACTCTCGCGGATGCACGACGAAGGCTGACGCGCGGACGAGGATCCTCCCGGCGGGAGGCCGAGGGACGAAGGGCCCTAGAGCGCTGCTGTCTTCTGAGTGAGGGTGGCAGAGGACGATCTGGAGTCAGGCGAAGGGACGAGACGGTGAGCATTGCGATGCACAGCGACGCCGTGGGACTTCGGGCGCGAGGGGTGGAGGGCGGAGCGAACGACGATGGGGGCGTTCGCCCGGTGATGGGGACTGCGTGGGTGGCCGGGGGAGCCGTCCGAGCGGTTGCGGGGCTGTGCGGGTGGCTGTGGGAGCTGCGCGGACGGCTGTCCGGGGTTGCGGATGGCGGGGGCGCCGTCCGGGGGACGTGGACGGCTGTAGGACCGGTCCACGGATGAACGGATGGCTGTGGGGAGCTGTTCGGGCAG
>NZ_JBLVOH010000155.1:16421-19440 GCF_053543675.1 Microbacterium umsixpiens | reverse complement strand
CGCTGGTCGTCCGCGAGTCGCGCGAGGTCAGTCCCGTGCCGTCTGCAGGAGGGTCCACAGTTCAGCCCGTGCGGGAAAAGCCGAGAGGTCGATGTCGAGCAGGCCTCCGGCCTGAGCGATGCGGGACCGCAGGGTGTGCCGATGCACGCCGAGTGCCGTCGCCGCGGATTCCGCCTTGGCATCGTGCTCCAGCCAGGTGCGCAACGAGCGCTCCAGCTCGGCACCGGTGCGGGCATCGTGCTCGCGCAGCGGCGCGAGACGTGACTCCGCGACGAGGCGGGCCTCGTCGGTCGCCAGCGCGGTGAGGATGCTGGAGCCCACCGTCTCGGAGTATCGTGCCGCCCCGTGCGTTCCCTGCTGGCGAAGAGCCGTCAGCGCTTGCGCGTGCGCTCGGGCGAACGAGTCGTATCCGTCGGGATCGGAGACGCCGATGCGGATGCCGAAACGCGTGGCGACCTCGTCGAGCAGTGCTTCCTCGCCTGCGGAGACGCACATCGTCACGCCGTCCGCGGACTCGGCGAGGAAGACGGGAGTGCCGTGTTCGGAGCGATGCCGCTCCCACCATTCGCCCAGCGGACCGGCCGGGGCATCCGCGGCGACGGCCACGATCACCGGAGCGGGGGGCAGGCCGCCGAGCACTCTTCTCGCCAGCGTGGGATCGTCGGCGAGCAGGGAGCCGAGGAGCTGGGCGTGCAGGCGCCGCCGGCTCCGTGCGAGCTGCTCGCTCTGCTCCATCGCGAGACCTGCCATCGCGATCACCGACGTCACGACCGACCGGGCCTCGGGATCGAGCGCATCGAGCGCCAGCGCGATCACCCCTCGCAGATGCCCTCCGCGGCCCACGGTGAACAGCATGAACGCGTGCTCGCCGAGGGTGAGCGACTGACTCGCTTCCAATCCGCGCGTGAGAATCTCCATCACCCGCCCGCTCAGGGCGTCGAGTAGCTCGGCATGGAGGCGGTCGCGCGGGTGGGCGGCGACGACCGCGCCCGCGGCATCGAACATCCCCGCCCAGACGTCGAGGCGTCGTCCGAGTTCCGCGATGGTCGCCTCGAGCCCGCTGGGGCGGAGAGCTGCGAGGGCGAGGGCGCGCTGGGTGTCGAGCGCCCAGGATCGCCGGGCGTAGGCCTGAGCGGCGATCGCCTCGGAGTGGGCGCGGGCCACAGCGATGAACGGCGTGCGATACGGCACCTCGAACAGCGGCATCCGGTGTGTGGCGCACGAGGCGACGAGCTCCTCCGGAATGCCCGATCGATGGACCTCGGTGCCGAAGCCGAGCCCGAGGACGCCCCGGTCGGCGAGGCGTCCCACGTAGGTGTCGATATCGATCGCCCGGTCGAACTGCGTACCCGTGGTCAGCAATGCCAGGTCCTCGGAGAGGAAGGGGGTCGGGTCTGCGAGGTCGGAACTGTGCACCCAACGCAGCGGGCGGTCGAGAGCACCCTCGGGCAGGTCCTCCTCGAGCGGTACGAGTGCGAGCCCGAGGTCCCGACGGCGCAGCAGCGCCCGCAGAGTCGGCTGCTCCGGTTCGGTGGCGGCCATGAGGAACCTTTCCGCTGTACAGTCGGGCGAACCCTTCGCCTAGATTGTACAAGTTGGCTAGTGCGGCGGCCTCCGTTGCCGCCGTACGCTCGCGAACATGGCACTCCTCGACACCGCAGCACCCGCAGTCCCTCTCGGCGGACCCGACCTCCCGCAGGAGCGTCGCCTGGTCACGGACCTTCCCGGCCCTCGCTCGGCCGAGATCCTCGCACGCAAGGCGGATGCCGTCGCGGCCGGGGTCGGGCACACCGTCCCGATCGCGGCCGTGGCCGCCGGTGGCGGAGTGATCGTCGACGCGGACGGCAACTCGCTCATCGACCTCGGCTCCGGTATCGCCGTGACCACGGTCGGCAACGCGCACCCCAAGGTCGCGGCAGCCGTAGCCGCGCAGGCCGCGCAGTTCACGCACACCTGCTTCATGATCTCGCCCTACGAGTCGTACGTCGGCGTCGCCGAGGCCCTCAACCGCGTCACCCCCGGCGACTTCGCGAAGAAGAGTGCCCTGTTCAACTCGGGTGCGGAGGCCGTCGAGAACGCGATCAAGATCGCCCGCAAGCACACCGGACGTCAGGCGGTCGTCGCCTTCGATCACGGCTACCACGGCCGCACGAACCTGACCATGGCGCTCACCGCCAAGTCGATGCCGTACAAGAGCGGCTTCGGTCCGTTCGCCCCGGAGGTGTACCGCGCTCCGATGTCGTACCCGTTCCGCGATGGGCTCGACGGAAACGAGGCCGCGGCCCGCGTCATCCTCCAGCTCGAGAAGCAGATCGGCGCCGACAACCTCGCCGCGGTCATCATCGAGCCGATCCAGGGCGAGGGCGGCTTCATCGTCCCGGCCGACGGTTTCCTGCCGGCGATCGTCGACTGGTGCCGCGCGAACGGCGTCGTCTTCATCGCGGACGAGGTGCAGACCGGATTCGCCCGCACCGGGCACATGTTCGCGAGCGAGATCTTCGGCATCGAGCCCGACCTGATCACCACGGCCAAGGGCATCGCCGGCGGTCTCCCGCTCGCGGCCGTCACCGGTCGCGCCGAGATCATGGACGCATCGCACTCCGGCGGCCTCGGAGGTACCTACGGCGGCAACCCGATCGCCTGCGCCGCCGCCCTCGCCTCGATCGATGTGTTCGAGAACGACGGCGTGATCGAGCGTGCCCGTGAGATCGGGGCGACCCTCACGCAGCGTCTCACCGCGATCCAGCAGAACGACCCGCGCGTCGGCGACGTGCGCGGCCACGGTGCGATGATCGCCGCTGAGTTCGTCGACCCCGAGACGCAGGCCCCGGATGCCGCTCTCACGGCCGCCGTCGCGAAGGCGTGCATCGCCCAGGGCGTCGTCGTCCTCACCTGCGGAACCTACGGGAACGTCATCCGCTTCCTTCCCCCGCTCTCGATCGGCGACGATCTGCTGAACGAAGGACTCGACATCGTCGCTGCGGCGCTCGCCGCGGCCTGACACCCCTGTCCGGGGGGG
>NZ_JBLVOH010000155.1:7528-16370 GCF_053543675.1 Microbacterium umsixpiens | reverse complement strand
CCGGCACTGTTTCACCCAACGAAGGAGTTGCAGATGGCTGAGATCACACGCGACGTACTGATCATCGGTGCCGGAGCCGCAGGGCTCACGGCGGCGAACGACCTCCGCAAGGCCGGCCTCTCGGTCGCCGTGCTGGAGGCCCGTGACCGCGTCGGCGGGCGCCTGTGGACCGACGTGATCGAGGGCGCCATGCTCGAGATCGGCGGCCAGTGGGTGTCGCCCGACCAGGACGCGCTCAAGGACACGATCGAGGAGCTGGGGCTCGAGACCTACAGCCGCTACCGTGAAGGCGACAGCGTCTATGTCGGCCCCGACGGGAAGGCGCACCGCTTCACGGGCGAGATGTTCCCGGTGGCGCCCGAGACCGAGGCCGAGATCGCCAGGGTCACCGAGATCCTCGACGCACTGGTCGCCGAGATCGACCCGGACCGTCCCTGGGCCCACCCCAGCGCCGAGGACTGGGACACGATCACCTGGGACGCCTGGCTGCGCTCGCAGACCGACGACGACGAGGCCGTGCGCAACCTGGCCTTCGCCACCGGTTCCGCGATGCTCACCAAGCCCACTCACTCCTTCTCACTGCTGCAGTCGCTGCTGATGGCCGCGTCCGCAGGTTCCTACTCGAACCTCGTCGACGCCGACTTCATCCTCGACAAGCGAGTGGTCGGCGGTCTGCAGCAGGTTCCGCTGCGCCTCGCTGAGCGCCTGGGCGACGACGTGCTGCTGAACCAGCCAGTGCGCGGCCTCGAATGGTCCGACACGGGTGTCGTCGCCACCACCGATCAGCACACGGTGCGTGCCCGCCACGCGATCCTCGCGCACGCGCCGGTGCTCTACAGCCGTATCGCGTTCGACCCTCCGCTGCCGCGCCGACAGCATCAGCTGCACCAGCACCTGTCGATGGGCTTCGTCATCAAGGTGCACGCCGTGTACGACCGGCCGTTCTGGCGCGAGCAGGGCCTCAGCGGCACCGCCTTCAGCCCGTACGAGCTCTCGCACGAGGCCTATGACAACACCAACCACGGCGACGAGCGCGGCACCCTGGTCGGCTTCGTCTCCGACGCCAACGCCGACGGCGTGTTCGAGCTGTCGGCCGAGGAGCGCAAGGAGCGCATCCTCGAGTCGCTGTCGCACTACTACGGACCCGAGGCCAAGAACCCGGTCGTCTACTACGAGAGCGACTGGGGCAGCGAGGAGTGGACGCGCGGCGCCTACGCCGCGAGCTTCGACATGGGGGGCCTGCACCGCTACGGCGCGGACCTCCGCACGGCGGTCGGCCCGATCCACTTCGCGTGCAGCGACATGGCCGGCGCCGGGTACCAGCACGTCGACGGGGCGATCCGCATGGGCCACCTCGTCGCATCGAACATCGTCGACGCGAGTCGCGACGCCGGCGCTGTCGAGAGCGGCAGCTGATGACGGGCTCGGTCGTCGTCGGATACACGGCGACGGACGCGGGAGCGGATGCCGCGGCACTCGGCGCCCGGCTCGCTCGCAGCCTCGGTGCGACCCTGCACCTGGTGATCGTGCTGCCGAACGAGGGCACGCGCAGCGCGGCAGTCCCACCGGAGCGCGCGTACGAGGAGCACATCAAGGCGCAGGCGCGGCAGTGGCTCAAAGACGCCGTGGTCCGGCTCCCGCAGGAGCTGACCCGCAGCGGTCACGTGCGCTTCTCCGAATCGTTCGCCGAGGGCCTGATCGC
The DNA here is from genome assembly GCF_053543675.1 of Microbacterium umsixpiens. Classification (NCBI taxonomy): domain Bacteria; kingdom Bacillati; phylum Actinomycetota; class Actinomycetes; order Micrococcales; family Microbacteriaceae; genus Microbacterium; species Microbacterium umsixpiens. Next base: position 14,668 of record NZ_JBLVOH010000155.1, on the reverse strand, counting down.
CGCCGGCGAGGAATTCGGCGCCAGGGTGATCGTGATCGGCGCGGCCGGGGGCGGCATCTTCGGACGCCACCGTCTCGGCAGCGTCGCCTCCGAGCTGCTGCACTCGTCGACCATTCCGGTGGCGCTCGCGCCCGTGGGCGCCGCCCAGCAGGACGATCACGTCCTGCCGCGCGTGACGGTCGCCGTCGGATCCCGACCCGGTGCCGACGCCCTCCTCGACGAGGCCGTCGCGCTCGCCGGAGACAGCGGTGTCGACCTCCGGCTCGTATCCCTCGTTCCGTTCGACGTTCCCCCCGGACTCGACACCGGAGCGATCCGCACGGTCGGCGACACCCACGGCCAGGAGGTGCTCGCCGTCGCCGCCGAGTTGCTGCCGGACGGTCGCACGGCCGCGGTCGAGAGGGCACCGGGCGACTCGGTCGAAGACGCCGTCGCCCATCTCTCCTGGCTTCCCGGCGAGGTCGTCCTGGTCGGCTCCAGCCGGCTGGCGCAACCGCGTCGCCTGTTCCTGGGCTCCACGGCAGCGAAGATGCTGCACGAACTGCCCGTTCCCATGATCGTCGTCCCGCGTACCCGCAACGAAGCAGGAGACCGCTGATGAGCAGCACGAACCGGGCGACGGAGCCCGAATCCGGTGTCACGACCGGCATCTCCACCAAGGGCCTGAGCGCCGGAACGGTCGGCCTGATCGGCGCGGTCGTGATCGGCATCTCGTGCATCGCCCCCGCGTACACCTTCACCGCCGCCGTCGGCCCCACGGCATCCGAGGTCGGGGCGCAGATCCCGGCCATCATCCTCGTCGGCTTCATCCCGATGCTCCTCGTCGCCTTCGGCTACCGCGAGCTCAACAATCGGATGCCGGACTCCGGCACGTCGTTCACCTGGGCGGCCCGAGCGTTCGGACCGTGGGTCGGCTGGATGGCCGGCTGGGGTCTGGTCGTCGCGACGATCCTGGTGCTGTCGAACCTCGCCGGCGTCGCGGTCGACTTCCTCTTCCTGCTGCTGTCGCAGATCACCGGGAACCCGGAGATCGGCGACCTCGCCGGTGTCACCTGGATCAACATCGGCGTCTGCCTGCTGTTCATGCTCGGCGCGACGTGGATCTCGTATCGCGACATGCAGACGACGCAGAAGCTGCAGTACTGGCTCGTCAGCTTCCAGATCCTGGTGCTGGTGTTCTTCGCCGTCGCGGCCATCGTGCAGGCGGTGAACGGCAACGGTTTCGACTACCAGCCGTTCGACCTGAACTGGTTCAACCCGTTCGCGATCTCCTCCTTCAGCGCGGTCGCCGCGGGCCTCTCGCTCTCGATCTTCATCTTCTGGGGCTGGGATGTCACCCTCACCATGAACGAGGAGACCAAGGATCCGGAGAGGACACCGGGTCGCGCGGCCACCGTCACGGTGCTCACGATCGTGTCGCTGTACCTGCTGCTCGCGGTCGCGATGATCATGTTCGCCGGCGTCGGCACCGGGGCCCTGGGGCTCGGCAACGCGGACATCCAGGAGAACGTGTTCTTCCACCTCTCCGGCCCGATCCTGGGGCCGCTCGCGTTCCTGGTGTCGCTGGCCGTTCTGACCAGCTCCGCGTCGTCGCTGCAGTCCACGTTCGTGGGCCCGGCGCGCACACTGCTGGCCATGGGGCACTACGGCGCCCTGCCGAAGGTGTTCGCGAAGGTCAGCCCCCGCTTCTTCACGCCGGGGTACGCGACCATCATCTCGGCGATCGTGGCCTCCGCGTTCTACGCCGTGATGCGCGTCGTCAGTGAAGACACCCTGTGGGACACGATCCTCACGCTCGGCATGATGATCTGCTTCTACTACGGGATCACCGCGTTCGCGTGCGTGTGGTACTTCCGCAAGCAGTGGTTCGACTCGACGCGGAACGTCTTCTTCACGTTCCTCTTCCCGCTCGTCGGTGGCGCGATCCTCGCGGTGCTGTTCTTCACGACGCTGATCGACTCGATGGACCCGGAATACGGTTCCGGATCGCAGATCGGCGGGGTCGGCATCGTCTTCATCCTCGGGATGCTGATCATCGTCGTCGGCATCGCGGTCATGATCTGGAACGCGGTCCGCCGGCCCGCCTTCTTCCGCGGCGAGACGCTGGGCATCGACGCACCGCCCAGCCGACGCAAGCGCGCATAGCCCTCCTCACAGAAAGAGAATCATGAGCACTCAGACCGAACAGGCGCTCCTCGACAGCATCCCCACCCGCCTCTTCATCGGCGGTCAGTGGATCGACGGCGAGACCGGCGGCACCTTCGACGTGCAGGACCCGGCGACCGGCACGGTGATCCGGACGATCGCCGACGCGACGCCGGCCGACGGCATCCGTGCCCTCGACGCCGCGGTCGCCGCTCAGGACGAGTGGGCGGCCACCGCCCCGCGCGTGCGCAGCGAGATCCTCCGCACGGCGTTCGACCTCGTGCAGGAGCACAAGGAGGACCTGGCGCTGCTCATGACGCTCGAGATGGGCAAGCCCCTCGCCGAGGCCCGTGGCGAGGTCGTCTACGGCGGCGAGTTCCTGCGCTGGTTCAGCGAGGAGGCCGTGCGCATCAGCGGTCGCTACGGCATCAACCCCGAGGGCACCGGCCACATGGTCGTGTCGCAGCGTCCGGTCGGACCGTCGTTCTTCGTGACGCCATGGAACTTCCCCTTCGCGATGGCCACCCGCAAGATCGCTCCGGCACTCGCGGCCGGGTGCACGGTCGTCATCAAGCCCCCGGCGCTGACTCCCTTGACGACGATCTTCTTCGTCTCGCTGCTCGAGAAGGCGGGGCTCCCTGCGGGCGTCGTCAACGTCGTGCAGACGTCGAAGTCCAGCGCGCTGTCCGCGCCGATCATCGCCGACCCGCGGCTGCGCAAGCTCTCCTTCACCGGATCGACCGAGGTAGGACGCAAGCTCATCGCCCAGGCGGCCGAGGGCGTGCTGCGGGTGTCGATGGAGCTCGGCGGCAACGCGCCGTTCGTGGTGTTCGACGACGCCGACCTGGACAAGGCGGTGGAGGGTGCACTCGCCGCGAAGTTCCGCAACATCGGCCAGGCCTGCACCGCAGCCAACCGCTTCATCGTGCACAAGGACGTCGCGGGTGAGTTCGCCAAGCGTGTCACCGAGCGGGTCAACGGCATGAAGATCGGTCGCGGTACCGAGGAAGGTGTGGCGATCGGACCGCTCATCGACGCGGATGCCGTCGCCAAGGCGGGCGAGCTCGTCGACGAGGCCGTCGGTCGCGGTGCGACTCTGCTCGCCGGTGGCAAGGCCGTCGAGGGCACCGGCACGTTCTACGAGCCCACCGTGCTCACCGACGTCGTCGCCGGCAGCGCGATCCTCCGCGAGGAGATCTTCGGCCCGGTGCTCGCGATCGCGACCTTCGAGACCGAGGACGAGGCCGTACACCTGGCGAACGACACCGAGTACGGGCTCGTCTCGTACGTGTTCACCGAGAACCTGCAGCGCGGCCAGCGGATGATCGACAAGCTCGAGACGGGCATGATGGGTCTCAACGTGGGCGTCGTCTCCAACGCCGCCGCACCCTTCGGCGGAGTGAAGCAGTCCGGCGTCGGACGCGAGGGCGGGTTCGAGGGCATCCACGAGTACCTGTCCACCAAGTACACGCTGATCCCGGTCTCCTGACCGAGCAGCCAGAGGAGGAGAGAACATGACCGACTACGCCGTCATCAACCCCGCCACCGGAGAGACGCTGGCGTCCTTCGACACCTTCACCGACGCTCAGATCGAGGAGGCGGTCGCCGCCGCCGACGAGGCCCACCGCGAGTGGTCCCGTTCGTCGACCGTCGCTGAGCGTGCAGCCCTCGTCCGCCGCGCGGCCGAGCTGCACCGCGAGCGTCGGGAGGAGCTCGCCGACATCTTCGTGCGCGAGATGGGCAAGCCCCGCGAGGCCGCCCTCGGGGAGGTCGACTTCGCCGCCGACATCGCCGAGTACTACGCCGACCAGGCAGAGTCGATCATGGCCGACCAGCCGATCGCGATCCTGGGGGAGGGGTCGGCCATCATCCGCCGCTCCTCGCTCGGCCCGCTCGTCGGCATCATGCCGTGGAACTTCCCGGCGTACCAGATCGTGCGCTTCGCGGCTCCGAACCTGATCGTGGGCAACACGATCCTGCTCAAGCCCGCGCCGCAGTGCCCGGAGTCCTCGTCCGCGATCGAGGCGATCTACCACGATGCCGGCTTCCCGAAGGGTGCCTACCAGAACGTGCTCGCCACGAACGAGCAGATCGCGACGATGATCGCCGACCCGCGCGTGCAGGGCGTCTCGCTCACCGGTTCCGAGCGTGCCGGGGCCGCCGTCGCCGAGATCGCCGGTCGCAACCTCAAGAAGGTCGCCCTCGAGCTGGGCGGGTCCGACCCGTTCATCGTGCTCTCGACAGACGACCTCGACGCGACGGTGCAGGCCGGCGTCGACGCACGCCTCGACAACAACGGTCAGGCGTGCAACGGCGCCAAGCGTTTCATCATCGTCGACGGGCTGTACGACGCGTTCGTCGAGAAGTTCACGGAGAAGATGGCCGCCGTCGAGGCGACGGATCCGACGCTCGACGACACGGTCCTCGGACCGGTGGCCTCCGAAGCCGCGGCCGAGAACCTGCAGAAGCAGATCGATCAGGCCGTCGAGCAGGGCGCGACGCTGCTCACCGGCGGCACCCGCGACGGAGCGTTCTTCGCGCCGACCGTGCTCACCGACGTGACGCCCGAGATGAACGTGTACCGCGAGGAGCTCTTCGGTCCCGCAGCCGTCGTCTACCGTGTGGCGGACGAGGACGCGGCGGTCCAGCTCGCGAACGACACCACCTTCGGCCTCGGCTCCTACGTCTTCACGACGGATGCCGAACAGGCCGAGCGCGTCGCCGACAAGATCGAGGCGGGCATGGTCTACGTCAACCTCGTGCTGGCCGACAGTCCCGAGCTGCCTTTCGGTGGCGTCAAGCGCAGCGGCACGGCCCGCGAGCTGGGCCACCTGGCCGCCGACGAGTTCGTGAACAAGAAGCTGATCCGCATCGGCTGACGCGAGCAGGTCGGGGGCTCGCGCCCGGAAGGAGATCTCGCGGAATGAAGGAGCGGATGCCGCATCCACTCCTTCACACCGTGAGATCTCCTTCCTTTCGTGCGACCTCGGAGAGGTGGTGCGTCCTCCTGTCAACGCCCGAGCCGCCGTCGCTGCTCGGGCGTAGGGTCGAAGCATGGCCAACGTCGCTGAGAACATCGTCAAGACTCTGCATGCCAACGGGATCGACCGTGTCTACGGCATCCCCGGGGACTCGCTGAACGGCTTCACGGACGCGCTGCGCAAAGACGGCACGATCCGCTGGGTGCACGTGCGGCACGAAGAATCCGCCGCCTTCGCGGCCGCCGCGGATGCCGCCACCACGGGAGAGCTCGCGGTCGTCGCCGGCTCGTGTGGTCCGGGCAACCTGCACCTCATCAACGGCCTCTACGACGCCAACCGCTCGCGCGTGCCCGTGCTCGCGATCGCCGCGCACATCCCCACCACCGAGATCGGCACCGGGTACTTCCAGGAGACGCATCCGCAGGAGCTCTTCCGCGAGTGCAGCGTCTACGTCGAGTACGTCGCCGACCCGAAGCAGATGCCGAGACTGCTCGAGATCGCCATGCGCGCGGCCATCGAGGAGCGGGGCGTCGCGGTACTCGTGATCCCGGGCGACGTCGCCCTCGCCGACATCGCCGACGACCGCGCCGTCGTGATCGAGCGCGCGCTGCCTGTGGTGGTACCCAACCCGGCAGAGCTCGAGAAGGCGGCCACTCTGCTGAACGCCGCGAAGAACGTGACGATCCTCGCCGGTGCCGGTGTCGAGGGTGCGCACGACGAGGTCATCGCCCTCGCCGACAAGTTGGGCGCTCCCATCGTGCACGCGCTCCGCGGCAAGGAGTTCATCGAGTACGACAACCCCTTCGATGTCGGGATGACGGGCCTGCTGGGCTTCGCCTCCGGCTTCCGCGCCATGGAGGCCGCCGACGCCCTGCTGGTGCTGGGCAGCGACTTCCCGTACGAGCAGTTCTACCCGGACCACGCCAAGACCATCCAGGTCGACATCCGCGGCGCGCAGCTCGGCAAACGGCATCCGCTCGATCTGGGGCTGGTCGGCGACGTGCGTGCGACGGCCGACGCGCTGCTGCCGCGAGTGGCGAGGAAAGACGACCGCGGCCATCTCGATGACGCGATCGCGCACTACCGCAAGACGAGGAAGAAGCTCGACGAGCTCGCCGTCCCCGCCAAGGGAAAGCGCCCCATCCACCCCCAGTACCTGGCCCGACTCCTGGACGAGCATGCTGCCGACGACGCGATCTTCACCGCCGACGTGGGATCACCGACCGTGTGGGCGGCGCGCTACCTCTCGATGACGGAGCAGCGTCGCCTGATCGGCTCCTTCACACACGGCTCGATGGCGAACGCCCTGATGCACGGCATCGGCGCGCAGGTCGCGCATCCCGACCGTCAGGTGGTCGCGCTGGCCGGCGACGGCGGGCTCGCGATGATGCTCGGCGAGCTCCTCACGCTCACGCAGAACAAGCTGCCGGTGAAGACGATCGTGGTCAACAACTCCTCGCTGAACTTCGTCGAGCTCGAGATGAAGGCCGCGGGCTTCGTCACCTACGGGACCGGCCTGGAGAACCCGAGCTTCGCGGCGATCGCCGAAGCCATGGGCATCTTCGCGCGTCGGGTGGAACGCAGCGAAGACCTCCCGGATGCCGTGCGCGAGGTGCTCGCACACGACGGGCCCGCCCTGCTCGACGTCGTCACCGAGCGGCAGGAACTCTCCATGCCGCCGGCGATCGAGGCCGCGCAGGTCAAGGGGTTCGCGCTCTATGCGATCCGCACGGTGATGTCCGGCCGCGGCGACGAGCTCCTCGACCTCGCGAAGGCCAACTGGCGCCAGCTCTTCTGACCCGCAGGTCAGCTCTGCACGAGGGCCCGCACCTCGGCCGCCTCACCGTGCCGTCCGAGCGACTCGAGCACGTTGCCGAGCTCGAGGGCTGCGACCTGGAGCAGCGGAGGGTGGTCGGCGGCGTGGTCGATGGCGCTGCGGTAGAGGGGTACGGCATCGGCTGCGCGGTCGTTCCCTGCCAGCACGCGGGCGGCGAAGAGCTCGGAGCCGCCCGCC
>NZ_JBLVOH010000155.1:6537-7508 GCF_053543675.1 Microbacterium umsixpiens | reverse complement strand
CCGCCGGCCGAGCCGAGGTCGCCGAGCGCGGCGAACCCGTCGGCCGCGGTGAGGGCGGCGGCGACCGCTTCGTCGATCCGGCCGAGCTCGGCCAACGCACGTCCGCGGGAATCGGTGACGTCGGCGAGAAGCCACTCCGCCTCGTGCTGCTGTGCGAGGGCGGCGACCTCGTCGAAGAGCGCGAACGCACGTTCGTCGCCGCGTCCGCCGTACGCCTGGCCGAGGCTGTGCAGCACTTCGCTCAGCGCGCCCACGGCCTCGGGTGCGCGCCGCACGGTCTCGGCGGCGGACTCGAGCAGTTCGATCGCGTCGTCGTGCTCGTCGAAGCGGGCGAGGATCTTGGCCTGCTCGGTCATGGACATCGCCTGGTCGGCGTGTTCCCCTGCCTGTCCGAAGAGCTCGGAGGCGTAGCTGTGAGCACCGACGGCCTGGCCGAACTCACCGGCCGCGCTCAGTGACCGTGCCAGCATCGAGGCGGTCATCGCGCGCGAGCCGGCGGCCACTTCCGCTTCCTCCTCGCGCTGCAGGACGTCGCCGAACAGCTCTGCGGCCTCTTCGGCGTCGCCGGCGCGCAGCATGACCCTGGCGAGTCGGAAGTCCACGCCGGTCGAGTCGCCGTCGCCTTCGCTCGCGATGTGCGCGGCGAGACGGTAGCGGGAGACGGCCTTCTCCGGTTCGTCCGCGTCTTCCCAGAGCGCCCCGGCGAGCAGGTGCGCATCGCCGAGAGCGCGGGTCGCGCCCAGTTCTGCGAGCAGCCGGCATACCTCGTCGGCGTCGGCAGCGCCCTCGGCATAGCTGTTGCCGCCGCCGCGCACGCGAGCCCTGGTCTGCAGGGCCTGCGCGCGATGCCCGGTGCTGAGGTCTTCCTGAGAGAGGAAACGGTCGAGCAATGCGGTCGCCGCCTCCATGTCGCCCTTACGCAGCACGGCCGAGATCGCCACCAGAGTCGTCGTGTTCGCGAGCCGCGTGTC
>NZ_JBLVOH010000155.1:2897-6517 GCF_053543675.1 Microbacterium umsixpiens | reverse complement strand
GCGGCGCGGCTGAGGGCCAGGTCGCCGCGCGACCAGGCGGGCAGCGACGCGGCATCGGCGATCGCGTCCTCGAGGTCGGCCGTCGCCTCTGGTGTGTCGATCCCGAAGGTTGCGAGGCCCAGACGTTCCTCCAGCGCGGCCTGCTCATCGCGTCCGGCGGCGCGGAGTGCGGCGATGCGCTGGGGAAGCAGCTCCAGGGCTTCGTCGGCGCGTTCGAGGGCGATGAGGATCCCGAGGCGCATGGAGAGCAGCTGGGCGCGCTTGTACGGGTCCTCGACCTCGAGGGCGCGGGGGAGGGCGTCGAGGGTCTCGTGCTCCGCACCGAACTGGGCGAGCTGCATGGCGCGCTCGAACCACCCGTCGGCGTCCACCGGCGCGGTCGAGGGGGCAGGGGCCACGAACGCGTCCGAGCGGATCGGCACGTCGTACTGCTCGTCGGAGAGCGCACGCATGCGCCCCAGGCTGCGTGCGTGGCCGTCGGTGCCGTCGCGCTCGTCGAACGCGGTGGCGATGCGGTCTGCGGCCGTCCAGGCAGACGCCGCGAGTTCGGCGGCGCTCCAGCGGCCCTCATGCTCGCCGAAGAACGGCACGAGCGCCGGCGAATCCGCTCCGCGTACCGGGGTGTCGCCGTGGCCGGCAGCCGTGACGCGGTCGAGCGCGACGGCGAGGGCGGCGAGGGCGGCGAAGTGCGCGTCGACGTTCAGCCCGTCGTGGGCGAGCCAGGCGATGTGCTTCTCGACGAGTGCGAGCGCACGGGCCTCGTTCCCGGTGAGCGCCGCGAAGACGATGTTGTTGGCGACGATGCGCAGGTTGTCGGGGTTGTCCTTGGCCAATCGGTAACTGCGCAGGTGCGCGGTCTTCGCCTCGTCGAAGCGCCCGGCGCGGAGGTAGGGGAGGAGCACGCGGGAGAGGGCGTGCTCAGGCTCCTCTCCGCAGGAGAAGCCGCCCTCGATCATCTCTTCCACCAGGACGATGGCCTCCGCGTCGCGGTCGGTGTCCGCGAAGAAGCCCGCGATCTGGCTCCGACCGCAGGCGTCGCAGTGGCTGTGGTCGTCGCGCGGTGTGGCTTCCAGCTGCACCCGCAGCGTCTCGGCTTCGTCCATGCGTCCGGCATCCCAGGCGTCCTCGAAACGGGCGGTGAGCACACCGCTCAGGCCGAGGCCGCCGGCGCGGTAGTGCTTCTCCATGTCGTCGAGCACGGCGGCGATCTGGTCCTGGGAGAACGCCGGCGAGGAGCGCAGAGACGCCGCCATCCACTTGAACTGCCACATCAGGTCGGCGCCGCCGTTGTCGAGGTCGGCGGGGAACCGCTGCGGGTCGGCCTCGTGGTGCGCGAGGCACCAGGCGAACGAGTTCAGCATCACATCGGTCGCGCCGCCCATGTTCGCCGAGGCCGTCTGCCGCATCCGCGCCTCGTACTCGAGTCGCTCGTCGCCGATCTCCACGGCCAGCGCCACCGCCTCCGAGACCAGGGCCTGCTCGGCGGGTCCCCACGGGGTGCGATCGATCTCCTCGATCAGCTGCTGGAAGCGCTTCTTCGGACGTGCCATGGGGAACCCTTCGGTGGGATGTGTCAGCGGACGTCGCCGAAGGGGATCTGGTCCCCTTCGATGCCGGCTGAGAGGGAGACGAGGTCGGCGAGCGCGCTGGTCATCAGCGCACGGTCGGCGTCGGCGAGCGGATGGTGTCCGGCGAGCAGCGCCTGGATGTACAGGAGCTGCACGGTGCGGGCGAAGACGGCGTCGTCCTGCACGCGCACCAGGGCGCGGACCACCCGGTTCGACCAGTTCAGGCACAGGCGGGCGCGGAGGTCGTCGTCGCGGGCCGCGGACAGGGTCTTGTCGATGCGGTCCAGCACGCCTCCCCACAGTGCGCCGGTGACGCCCTTCGTGCGGCCGCGGTCGATCGCGCGCAGCACCTCCGGGTCGGCGACGTAGAGCCCGGCGAGATCGGCGCGGTCGATCGAGCGCACGACCACCGAGCAGTCGGATGCGGCGAGCACGGCACCCGCGCGCGTCTCCAGTGCCACGGCGGCGTCGCGGTCGTCGAGTGGGGGCGGATCGAGGCGATCGAGCTCTCCGGTGACGTCGACCTGCTCGACGGTGACGTGCGGGTACAGGTCCGGCAGCATCCGGATCAGGTCGGCGTCGTACAGGTATCCGCCGTTGACGAGCACCTCTCCGGCGGGGGAGATGCCGGCCACCTGACGGAACTCGTCGACGGTCTGCGCATAGCGGATGTGCGGGTATCGCTCGACGAGGTCGCCGATCCGCACCGTGCCGTGCGTGGTCTCGACCGTCAGCCAGCGGGAGATGAAGTGTGCCAGCTCCTCGTCGTGGCGTACGAGGGACTTGAGTCCGACCTCGTGCACGGCGACGAACTGAGCGAGGCGGTGCGGCTCGCTCAGCCCCAGCTCCAGGACCCAACGGCGGATGCCGGCGCCGAGCTGCGCGCGGACCCGCTCGAGCGCCGCGTCGTCGACGAGCGACTCCCTGCTCGCGGTGGGGGCGAGCCCGGTGGAGTCGACCACGGCGCGGACGAAGAACGCCCATTCGGGGAGGACGTCGTCGACGCGCTCGGAGAGCAGCATCCGTCCCAGATACATGCGCGTCGCCTGACGTGCGCCCGGCGGCGGAGCGTAGGGCAGCACGTAGGCGAGGCCGCGGGTGCCGGTGGCGGGCTCGCTCAGCTCGATCACGTCGAGCGGACTCGCTCCGAGGAGGTCGCGCCCGTACTGCACGGCGGACTCCGGGTCCTGGGCGGCGTCGAGGAACGGCGCGTCCCTGGTGATGTCTATGTCGCCGCCGGCGGTGTCGATCGTGACCCGCACGGGCAGGAACTCGCCGAACGTCGTCGCGAGCTCGTGCACGGCGGCGGGACGCAGCAGGTCGTCGGCGTCGAAGCGCGGCACGAGGTGCACGCTGGTGCCGATGGGGAGCTCCTCGTCGATCTCCGCCACCTGGAACGTTCCGTCGGCGCTTCCCGTCCACTCGACCGAGGCGCCGCCCCGGGCGCTGCGGGAGCGGATGACGATGGTGTCGGCGACCATGAAGCAGCTGAGCAGACCGATGCCGAACTGACCGAGGTAGTCGCTGCGCGGGAGGTCGAAGATGTCGCGCTTGGAGCTGCGCCCGACGGTGGCCAGCAGATCGGCCACCTCGGTGACCGTCAGGCCCACGCCGTCGTCGCGCAGGACGAACTCGCCGTTCTCCGCGGTCAGCGGGGTGATCCGGATGCGTCCGCCGCCGCCGTCGACCTCGCGGCGTGCAGTGATCGCGTCGCGGGCGTTCTGCAGGAGTTCCCGCAGGTACACCCGTGGACTGGAGTAGATGTGTCTGCTGAGCAGATCGACCACACCGCGCAGATCCACCTGGAACTGCTGCACCTCAGCGCTCACCGGCGCTCCCTCCTCCTGCATACGCTCGCTGAGCCTAACAAGAACACGCCTTCGCGATCCCGGTTCGGCGCCACCGGATCGATGCCGTATGCTTGTGGGGCAGTTGTTCTCTGCATTCTTTCGCCATGCCTGGGGTCTCCCGATCGCAGTCACGGTGGCAGAGTGGAGAGAGAACCCCGAGACCTCCCGGTCTCTAGGGCGGTAGCTCAATTGGCAGAGCAGC
>NZ_JBLVOH010000155.1:0-2877 GCF_053543675.1 Microbacterium umsixpiens | reverse complement strand
GAGCAGCGGTCTCCAAAACCGCAGGTTGCAGGTTCGATTCCTGTCCGCCCTGCGCGTCAGCGCAACGCTGACACACGAAAGGTACATTCAGGATGGATCAGGACGAACCGCGCGGCGAGGTCGTCGCGGCCGGCGCCACCCGCGAGAAGAAGGGCAACCCCTTCTCACGGTTCTTCGGGGGTATCGCCCTGTTCATCCGCCAGGTCATCGCCGAGCTCCGCAAGGTCGTCACCCCGACTCGCAAGGAGCTGTTCAAGTTCACCCTGGTGGTGCTCGTCTTCGTTCTGATCGTCATGGGCATCGTCTACGGCTTGGACACGCTGTTCGCGTTCTTGACGCACTGGGTGTTCGGAATCCCTGGCTGATGACCCCCGCGGCTCGCGCCGCAGCTATGGAGAAGAAACAACGTGTCTGAACGATATTCCGACGACGCCGACTGGGCGACCGCCGCAGAGCAGTCCAGCGAGGAAGACGAAGCCCAGGAGGGCAACGTCCTCGCTGAGGAAGAGCTCTCGGCCACCCCGGCCGAGCACATCGCGGTTCACGTCGAAGACGAGGACGGCGAAGAGGATGACACGGCTGACATCGACATCGACATCGACGACCCGGAGGCGGACGCGATCGTGAACGACGCTCTGAACCTGGACGAAGCGGCTGAGTCTGAGGCTGCCGCTGAGGTCCTCAACGAATCTGTGGCCGAAGAGGCCGCCGACCTCGACGCGGCTGCGGCCGACGAGGTCACCCCGTACGACGGCCCCGAGCTCGGTGCTGACGACGTGCAGGGCGACGAGGACTCCTCCGCCGATGAAGTTGACGAGGACGCCGAGGAAGACCCGTACGAGGCCTTCCGCATGGACCTCCGCATGCTCCCGGGCAAATGGTACGTCATCCACTCCTACGCCGGCTTCGAGCGCAAGGTGAAGGCGAACATCGAGCAGCGCAAGTCGACGCTCGAGGTCGAGGACGAGATCTACCAGATCGAGGTCCCGATGGAAGACGTGGTCGAGATCAAGAACGGCCAGCGCAAGATGGTCACCCGCGTGCGCATCCCCGGCTACGTGCTGGTGCGCATGGAGCTCACGGAAGACACCTGGTCGGTCGTGCGTCACACCCCGGGTGTCACCGGCTTCGTGGGCAATGCCCACAACCCGACGCCGCTGCGCTTCGAAGAGGCCTTCAACATGCTGAAGTCGCTCGTCGAGGTCAAGGACGTCCCCACGGCCAAGAACATCGCGTCGAAGGGCGGCGTCGCCGTCGCTCGTCCGCTGCCGGCCGAGGTCGACTTCGAGGTCGGCGAGACCATCACGATCAAGGAGGGCTCGTTCGCGGGTCTTCCCGGTTCGATCAGCGAGATCAAGCCCGAGAGCGGCAAGCTCACGGTCCTCGTCTCGCTCTTCGAGCGTGAGACCCCGGTCGAGCTGTCGTTCGACCAGGTCACCAAGATGGTCTGACACACATCCTCACGAGAACGGCCGTCCCTTTCGGGGCGGCCGTTCTTGCGTTCGCTCCCTTCTCGCGAGGGGTCAGAACACGCCGCAGCACGTCGGGCGATTGCGGCGTGTCTTGGCTCCTCGGCTCGGCATGACGCGGCGTTCGTGCTGTGCGGCAGCATCAGGTAGACTTGTGTGGTTTGTGTGCCGCTTCGGCGTGCGCAGAGACGACCACGATCCGGAAACGCCGGATCTGTGGGAGAAGCGGATGCTCCGGCATCCGATTCGATGAAAGGAAAGAGAATGGCACCGAAGAAGAAGGTGACCGGCCTGATCAAGCTTCAGATCAACGCCGGTGCAGCCAACCCGGCGCCGCCGATCGGCCCCGCGCTCGGTCAGCATGGCGTCAACATCATGGAGTTCTGCAAGGCGTACAACGCCGCGACCGAGTCGCAGCGCGGCAACGTCATCCCCGTCGAGATCACCGTCTACGAGGACCGCAGCTTCACCTTCGTCCTGAAGACCCCGCCGGCGGCGGAGCTCATCAAGAAGGCCGCAGGCGTCCCCAAGGGCTCCGCGACCCCGCACACCGTCAAGGTCGCGAAGATCACCAAGGACCAGGTCCGCCAGATCGCCGAGACCAAGCAGGCCGACCTGAACGCGAACGACATCGAGGCCGCGATCTCGATCATCGCCGGCACCGCCCGTTCCATGGGCATCACGGTCGAGGGCTGAGGAGAATAATCATGGCTACCAAGTCCAAGGCTTACAAGGCTGCCGCCGAGAAGATCGAGGCGGACCGTTTCTACACCCCGACCGAGGCAGTCGCCCTCGCGAAGGAGACCGGCTCGTCGAAGTTCGACTCGACCGTCGAGGTCGCGCTGAAGCTCGCGGTCGACCCCCGCAAGGCAGACCAGATGGTGCGCGGCACCGTCATCCTGCCCCACGGCACCGGTAAGACCGCCCGCGTCATCGTCTTCGCCACCGGCCCCGCGGCCGAGGCAGCGATCGCCGCAGGTGCGGATGAGGTCGGCGGCGCCGAGCTCATCCAGAAGGTCGCCGATGGCTGGACCAACTTCGACGCCGCAGTCTCCACCCCGGAGCTCATGGGCCAGGTCGGTCGTCTCGGAAAGGTGCTCGGACCGCGTGGTCTGATGCCGAACCCGAAGACCGGCACCGTGACCCCGAACCCGGCCAAGGCCGTCGAGGAGATCAAGGGCGGAAAGATCGAGTTCCGCGTCGACAAGCACGCCAACGTGCACTTCGTCGTCGGCAAGGCATCGTTCACCGCAGAGCAGCTCGACGAGAACATCGGCGCAGCGCTCGAGGAGATCGTCCGCCTCAAGCCCTCGAGCTCGAAGGGCCGTTACATCCAGAAGGGTGCGGTGTCGACCACGTTCGGCCCCGGCATCCCGCTGGACGTCAATTCCATCTGAGTCTGACTCGC
>NZ_JBLVOH010000154.1:8587-9969 GCF_053543675.1 Microbacterium umsixpiens | reverse complement strand
CCCCCACGGCCCCTCGTCGTGCGCACTAGACTTTGAGCAGGGGCCTCTAGCTCAGTTGGCAGAGCATCGGACTTTTAATCCGCGGGTCGTGGGTTCGAGCCCCACGGGGCCCACCGCAGGGTGAGCGCGGCGGCACCTGTCTCAGGATTCGCCGTCGTGCTCACCCGCCAGCAGTTCCGCGCGGATGTCGGCCACGCCACTGGGCAGCGTCTCGCCTTCGAGTTCGAACGTCGGGGCTTTCGGGGTACCGCCGATCGCGCACACCGCGACGCTGTCCTGGCCGTCCAGCGTCTTGGGGATGACGACGAACCAGAGGGACTTCTCCGCAAGCCACTCGGTGGTCGCCATGTCGGCGTAGTAGGTCGCGTCCGGTGCCAGGCTGCGCGTCTTCTCGGTGCAGAGCTTCACGAGCTGGGAACCGGTGAACTCCGAGGCGGCCTCCGTCGGGTCCGGTGTCGGCGTGGCTGTCTGCGACGGCGTGGGAGTGGGCGACGCCGTCCCAGATGTCTCCGACGTCGACGGTGACGGGCTCGGAGCCGGCTCGGGGGCGCAGGCCGCGAGCAGAACGAGCATCGGCAGGAGGACGAGAGCAGGACGAACGCGCATGTCTGGATGCTACTGCTGCCGCAGCGGATTCCGAGGGGAGCGCTCCGGAGACGACGGCTTCTCCTGTATCACCGGCTCCTCGCAGTGGCCACCCCCTTCCCCCATTCGGGTGTCCCGGGAGAGGGTCTACTCGTCCGCTCCCCGCGGACGACCCTCCACGAAAGGACGACGAACCATGACCCTCACCGGCAACCGAGTGGCATTCCTGGCGACGGACGGATTCGAGGACAGCGAGCTCACCAGCCCGTGGGATGCGGTGACCGCCGAGGGCGCGAGCGCGACGCTGATCGCCCCGGATGGCGCCGCGATCACCGGGAAGAACGGTCACGAGCAGGCCGTGGATCTCCTCGCCTCCGACGCGTCGGCCGACCAGTTCGACGCGCTCGTGCTCCCCGGCGGTGTCGTGAACGCCGACCACCTGCGCCTCGACAAGCCGTCGATCGCCCTGGCGCGGTCCTTCTTCGAGCAGCACAAGCCCGTGGGCGTGATCTGCCACGGTGCCTGGATCCTCATCGAGGCCGGTGTCGTGGACGGCCGGACGCTCACCAGCTACCCGAGCCTGACGACCGACCTCCGAAACGCCGGGGCGAGCTGGGTCGACGAGGAGGTCGTCGTGGACGAGGGCCTCGTCTCCAGCCGCACTCCCGACGACCTGCCTGCGTTCAACGCGAAGCTCGTCGAAGAGATCGGCGAGGGCAAGCACTCCGGGCAGACCGCCTGAGCGGTGGTGTCAGGCCCGCGCCCGGTGCCGTCGGACGGCCGCGCGGTTCGCACAG
>NZ_JBLVOH010000154.1:6087-8567 GCF_053543675.1 Microbacterium umsixpiens | reverse complement strand
CAGCGCACGGAGCAGAAGCGCTGACGGCCGTTGCGGGTCACGTCCGCGACGACATTCGTGCACGGCGCGGCCTGACACCTGCCGAGCCTGCTCATCCCCCGTGTCACGAGGTGCAGCGAGGTGCCGAGGCTGATGATCGCCCGCAACACGTAGGGCAGTGACGGCACGTCATCGCGGTAGTGCAGGTGCCAGCCCTCCCCGTCGTGGTTAGTGAGCCGGGGGTAAGCGGCTGCTGCCGCGAGCTGCGCGTTCAGCAGCAGAGCCCGGGCATCGGGGTCGGGCTCGTCGACGATCGCGAGCCAGTCATCGATGACCGTCTTGATCCGCTCATGATCATCGGCCGCCGGCGGGAACGTCTGCGTCATGCCTAGTTCGAGGGTGCGCTCCTCGATCCCGGCGCGGTCGGCCGGCCAGTCGTTGGCGAGGGAGGCGGCCAGCAGCACCGCGTATTCGCCGTAAGGGTTGAGATGCATAAGACCATTACATCACGCTGGGTACATGACCTCGCAGAACACGCTCCCGATCCCCCGCATCCGGCCCGAAACCGCGTCCCATGAGCACGCATGGCTCGTCGAGTCGCGGCATCCGACGAGTGAGGGCGTCATCCTCTACGTGCGGTGCGGGGGATGCGGCACCCGCCGCGTCGACCTGCAGTCGCACCCGCACACGCCGCCGACCGCGCTGAGCACGGAGACCGGCGGGGTCCAGGGCTGAGACTCAGGCCTCGACGATCTCCGGCGCCGTCACTCCGTCACGCCGTCAGCTCGATGAGTGTGCGCGTCGTCCGGAGGTTGCGGGCGGTCCCGGCCACGCCCAGCGCACGGTCCAGCACCCCCTTCGTGAGCTTCGTGGAGTGCACTCCACCACTCCCGTAGTCGATCCACAGGTCGTTCCCCACGAGCTCCAGACGCTCCTCCGGCAGGAGTCGTCTCCCCAGCGCCTCGACCGCCCCCGCCGAGGGCGTCCCCTCGAGGAACATCGCGTGCACGAACTTCACGTCACCCTCGGGAAAGGGCTGAGCGGATTCCGACGCGACCAACTGCGTGTGCGTTCGGTGGATGACCGGAGTGTCGACCCCGAACTCCTCATGGATGAGCGAGCGGACGAGGGCGCACGCGGCACCCGGGTTCTCCGGGGTCGCACAGACGATGTTGCCGCTCGCGATGTAGGTAGACACGTCGGCGAGATCAGTGTCGGTCGCCAGCACCTCTCGCAACCGTGCCATCGGCACGCTGTTGCGTCCGCTGACGTTCACAGCCCGAAGCAGCAGGACGCTGCGGTTCACGCGTCGGTGCTCTCGACCAGTTCCGCACCCGCGTGCACGAGTTCTGCGAGGGCCGCTTCGCTCGGCTCCGGAGCCACCCCGGCCACGAGGTCGGTCAGAATCCGTACATGGACGCCGTGCGCGATCGCGTCGAGCGCGGACGCCCGGACGCAGTGATCGGTCGCGATGCCGACCACATCGGCACTGAGCACTCCCGCGGCAGTGAGGAGCGCTCCGACGGTCTCACCCGCCTCCGTCTCCCCCTCGAACATCGAGTACGCGGGTTTGCCCTGTCCCTTGCGGACATGGTGCGTCACGGCATCCGTCACCAGGAGCGGGTCGTAGTCGGCACCTTCCGTGCCCGCGACGCAGTGCACGGGCCAGGAGTCGACGAAGTCGGGCGTGCCGGCGAAGTGTCCGCCGTTGTCTCCCTGCGCGTCATGCCAGTCCCGCGACGCGATGATCACCGCGTAGTCGGAGGCATGCGCGGCGAGGAATGTCGTGACGGCAGCGGCCACCGCATCACCGCCCGTCACGGCGAGTGCACCACCCTCCGTGAAATCGTTCTGCACATCGACGATCAGAAGCGCTCTGCTCATGATTCGAGGGTACGCCGCTGGAACGGGAAAGGCCCCGTGATGTTCTTCACATCACGGGGCCTTCGGAGCCGCTTGTCAGAATCGAACTGACGACCTTTTCATTACGAGTGAAATGCTCTGCCGACTGAGCTAAAGCGGCGTGCGACGCGTGAGCGGCGCGATCACCGATATTACCCTGTCTCGTGCCCGGTCGCGAATCGAGCCCGCCTCACTCGCAGCGCAGGCCGTCTTCGGGCACAACATCGTCGAGCAGGAATGCTTCGACGGCGTCGTCCACACAGACGTTGCCCTTGTTGTAACCGGTGTGGCCCTCGCCGACGCGGGTGATCAGGACCCCTTCTTCGAGCTGGTCCGCCAGCGACTCGGACCACTCGTACGGCGTCGCAGGATCGTTCGTCGTGCCGATCACGAGGATGGGTCCTGCACCCTCAGCCGTGATCTCGCTGCGCGTGCCGGTCGGCGGGTAGGGCCAGACCTCGCAGGAGTCCGGTCCGGTCCAGTACGGGGCGATGGTCGGCGCGCCCTCGGCGATCTTGGCCTCGATCGCGGCTTCGGCGGCCGGGTCGTCTTCGACCGGGTAGTCCATGCAGTTGTATGCACGGAAGGCCTCGGTGGAG
>NZ_JBLVOH010000154.1:2901-6067 GCF_053543675.1 Microbacterium umsixpiens | reverse complement strand
CGGTGTAGACCCCGTCATCGCCGCGTTTGTTGTAGTAGTCGGCGAGCAGGAACGCCGTGGTCGGGTCTCCCTGCAGCGCCTCATCGAGGGCCTGGGTGAGGATGTCCCAGCTTTCCTGGGCGTAGAGCGCGGCGATGATCCCCGTCAGCAGGGAGTCCGCGCCCATCATCCGCCCATCGCCGTTCTCGAGCGGAGTGCGGTCGACGCTCGCCAGCAGCGCCCCGAGATCGGCCATCGCCTCGTCCACTGTGCCGTTGAAGGGGCAGTTCCCCGAGTCGAGACAGTTCTGCATGTAGGCGCGCAGCGCCGACTCGAAGCCCAGAGCCTGAGTCGCCCCGACCTCGAGACCCGGAACCGCCGGATCGATGGCGCCGTCGAGCACCAGGCGTCCGGCCTTCTCGGGGTAGAGCTTGGCATAGGTCGCGCCGAGGAACGTGCCGTAGGAGTAGCCGAGATAGTTGAGCTGCTTGTCGCCCAGCACCGCGCGGATCAGGTCCATGTCGCGGGCGGAGTTGACCGTCGTGATGTGCGGCAGGATGCCGTCACTGTTCGCCTCGCATGCCTCGGCGAACGACTTGTGCGCGTCGAGCAGCTCGGCTTCCCACTCCGCCGTACCACGGGCGGCGGACGGGATGCCGTAGAGGTAGTCGTCCATCTCCGGTGCGTCGTAGCAGGTCACCGCGGTGGAGCCCCCGACTCCGCGCGGGTCGAAGCCGATCACGTCGTAGTTCTCGATGAGATCAGGTCCCACCGCGAAGTCGAGGCTGCTCTGGACGAGCTCCACACCGCTCGATCCGGGACCGCCCGGGTTCGTCAACAGGGAGCCGACGGGGGTCCCCTGCGCGCGATGGCGGATCACCGACAGGCTGATGTCACCGGCTCCCGGGTTCTCCCAGTCGAGGGGCGCCGTCACCTCGGTGCAGTCGAAGCCGGGGCCGCAGTCCGTCCACTCCAGTTCCTGCGAATAGAACGGCAGCAGATCTTCGGCGACCCCGTCGGTGTCGGGGACGATGGTCGTCGCCGGCCGCGACGACTGCTCGGGGATCATGGCGTAGAGACAGCCCGAGAGGGCGACGGATGCCGCGGCGAGGCCGGCGATGACCGCGGCGGCGCGACGGAAGCGGGAAGTCGATCGGTTGTTCACGGTTTCCTCCCGCTCGTGATCGTCACGAGCAAGCTCTCCAGTGCGAGCAGCGGAGCGACGTTGCGCTCCAGCGACTGCCGCGTCTCGGCAAGGTGGTCAAGTACGACAAGGGTACGGGCCTCAGGCCAGGCCGACGCGAGGCCTTCCAGCTCGGGGCGCAGCTCGCGGTTGATGAGATCGTCGCCGCGACCGAACTGCAGCATGATCACGTCGCGGAACAGCGACTGCAGGTCGGTGAGCACGCGGTCGATGCCGTCACGCAGGCTGCGCGTGGCGCGCTTCTTCTGATCGTCTTCGAGCGCCGAGAGCTGTGTGCGCAATGCCGGCGGCACGGCCTGCCCCTCGGCGATTCCGATCGTGCGCAGGAGCGAAGCCCGCTCCTGCGCGTCGCGCTCCGCCGTGAGGGCCTTCGCGTCTTCGGTCGCGGCCTGGATGATCCGACCCGCGACATCGACCGCATCGCCGACACCGCGGACGCCGATGACGGACCGCAGGGTCTCGTCGCGCCGACGCCGAGCCGCGTCATCGGTGGCGAGACGCTGCGCCATCCCGATGTGGCGCTGCGAATGCCGCGCCGCCTGCTCGGCGACGGCCTCATCGGCCCCCGTGCGCAGGGTGATGAGCCGGGCCACATCGGCGACATCCGGCTCCCGCAGTCGCAGCGAGCGGACCCGGGAGCGGATCGTCGGCAGCAGGTCGGCCTCGCTGGGCGCGCACAGGATCCACACCGTCTGCTCGGGCGGCTCCTCGAGTGCTTTCAGCAGCACATTGGAGGTGCGTTCGACCATGCGATCGGCGTCTTCGACGACGATGACGCGGTACCGACCCGCGGAGGGCGCGAAGTAGGAGCGCTCCACGAGAGCGCGGGCCTCGGCGATCGTGATGATCACCTTGTCGGTGCGGAGCGCCGTGACGTCGGGATGGGTGCCCGCGAAGACCTGCCGCATCACCGCCTCGTCTTCGGGGTGGTCGGCGACCAGAGCGGCCGCGAACGCGTACGCGAGAGTCGAACGGCCGGATCCGGGCGGGCCGGTGATCAGCCAGGCATGCGAGAGCGCACCCGGATCGGATGCCGCCGCACGGAGCGTGTCGACGGCAGCATCCTGCCCCCACACGTCCGCCCACGGGAAAGGAGGAGGAACGGTGCGGGGCATGCACTCAGCCTAATCGCGACCACCGACGCCGACGGCATGGGTGTCGCTCGCGCAGGTCAGCCGAGCAGTGCGCCGACCCGCGCACGGATCTGCTCCGCGATCACCGTCGGCGCTGCGGCGGCGTCGAGGACGAGGAATCTCTCGGGCTCGGCCGCCGCGAGGGCCAGGTACGCGTCGCGGACGCGCCCGTGGAACTCCGCCTGTTCTGCTTCCAGCCGGTCGAACGGCTTGTCGGCGGAGTCGAGGCGGGTGCGGGCCGCAGCGGGGTCGAGGTCGAGCAGCACGGTCAGGTCGGGCAGCGCGCCTTCGGCCGCCCAGAGCGAAAGATCACGGATCTCGGTCGCATCGAGCACACGGCCGGCGCCCTGGTACGCCACGGACGAGTCGAGGTAGCGATCCTGCAGCACGACATCCCCGCGGTCGAGTGCGGGTCGCACGACCGTCGCCACGTGGTGCGCGCGGTCGGCCGCGTAGAGCAGCGCCTCGGCGCGCGGCGCGATGTCACCGCGATGATGCAGCACGATGTCACGGATGAGCTGCCCGACCTCGGAACCGCCGGGTTCGCGCGTGCGCACGACGGTGCGCCCGGTGCCTTCGAGCCACTCCGCGAGCAGAGTCGACTGCGTGGTCTTGCCGGAGCCGTCTCCGCCTTCGAGCGTGATCCACACCCCGTGACCTGGAGTCACGAGCTCGCCTTCTCCGCTGCCTTCGCGGCGGCGTTCGCCGCACGTGTGGCTGCAGCCTTCTTCGCCGCAGCCGACCGTGCGGCCGACGTCGCCGCCGTGGTCTTCTTCGCGGGGGCCTTCTTCGCGGTCGTCGACTTGGCCGCCGTCTTGGCGGCGGGCTTCTTGGCGGCGGGCTTCTTGGC
>NZ_JBLVOH010000154.1:0-2881 GCF_053543675.1 Microbacterium umsixpiens | reverse complement strand
GCGCTTCGGAGCCGGGCCCTTGGCACGCTTGTCGGCGAGCATCTGCACGGCGATCTCGAACGTGATGTCCTCGACGGTCTGCCCGCGCGGAATCGTCACGTTCGTCTCGCCATCGGTCACGTAGGCCCCGAAACGGCCGTCGCGGATGCGGATCGGCTTACCGCTGACGGGGTCGGCCTCGAACTCGGCGAGTGCGCTGGATGCACGACGACCGGCACCGTACTTCGGCTGGGAGTAGATCTCCAGCGCCTGCTCGAGCGTGACGTCGAAGATCTGCGATTCGCTCTCGAGCGACCGCGAGTCGGTGCCCTTCTTCAGGTACGGACCGAAGCGGCCGTTCTGTGCCGTGATCTCGTCTCCCGATTCCGGGTCGACGCCCACGACACGCGGCAGGCTCAGGAGCTGCAGCGCGGTGTCGAGCTCGATCGTGTCGACCGACATCGAGCGGAACAGCGATGCGGTACGCGGCTTCGGGGCCGCCTCCTTCTTCGCTCCGCGCTTCGGCTTCGGGGCCTCGACGACCTCGCCGGTCGTCTCGTCGACCGCTGCGTCCTCGGACACCGGGTCGTTCTCCTGGACATACGGTCCGAACCGGCCGTCCTTGACGACGACGATCTTGCCGTTCTCCGGGTTCTCCCCGAGCACACGGTCGCCCGCGACGGGAGCGTCGATGAGCTCCTGCGCCTTCTCGGCGGTCAGCTCGTCGGGCGCGAGGTCTTCCGGCACATTGACGATGCGAGGCTTGCCGTCGGGGTTCTCCGGGTCGGCGACCTCGAGGTACGGGCCGTACTTGCCGAAGCGCAGCGTGGCGGTGTCCGTGATGCGGGTGGAGTTGAGGGCACGCGCGTCGATCTCGCCGAGGTTGTCGACGACCTGGCGGAGGCCGACGTGTGAGTCGGAGCCGAAGTAGAACGACTTGAGCCATTCCACGCGGTTCTGCTCGCCCCGGGCGATCGTGTCGAGGTCGTCCTCGAGCGCAGCGGTGAAGTCGTAGTCGACCAGCTCGGCGAAGTGCTCCTCGAGCAACCGGACCACGCTGAACGCGAGCCACGTCGGCACGAGTGCCTGTCCGCGCTTGACCGCATAACCGCGGTCGAGAATGGTCTCGGGGATCGAGGCGAAGGTCGAGGGACGGCCGATGCCCTTCTCTTCGAGGACCTTCACGAGCGACGCCTCGGTGTAGCGCGGCTTCGGCGTGGTGCGGTGCCCCTTGGCCTCCGCATCCGACACCGCGAGCTGATCTCCGACGGCGACGGCGGGGAGCGACTGGTTCTCGGTAGCATCCGCGTCGCCGCGCTTCTCGTCGCGGCCCTCTTCGTAGGCCTCCAGGAAGCCCTTGAAGGTGTAGACGGTTCCGGAAGCCGTGAACTCGGCCTTCTTCCCCGCGGCGTCGACGGCGATCGTGACCGTGGTGGTCTCGTACTTGGCGTCGGACATCTGGCTGGCGACCGTGCGCTTCCAGATGAGGTCGTAGAGGCGCTGCTCGTCGCGGTCGAGCTCGGACGAGAGAGAGGCGGGCGTGCGGAAGGTGTCTCCCGAGGGACGGATCGCCTCGTGCGCCTCCTGCGCGTTCTTGCTCTTGGACTTGTACACGCGCGGCTTCAGCGGCACCGCGGCGTCGCCGTAGAGGGCCACCGCCTGGCTCCGCGCCGCCTGCACCGCCTGGGTGCTCAGCGACGTGGAGTCGGTACGCATATAAGTGATGTAGCCCTTCTCGTACAGCCGCTGGGCCACGCCCATCGCCTGCTTGGCTCCCATCGAGAGCTTGCGTCCCGCCTCCTGCTGCATCGTGGAGGTGGTGAACGGCGCATAGGGGCTGCGTGTGCCCGGCTTGGCTTCGACCTTGGTGACGCTGCCGGCGCCGACGGCGTCGACCGCCTCAGCGAGCGCGGCGGCGGTGGCCTCATCGAGGATGACGACGGCCTTCTTGAGCTTTCCGTCGTCGTCGAAGTCGGTGCCGCGGGCGAGCTGGCCGCCGTCGACACGCACGAGGCGGATCTTGAACGACGTGCCGGTCGCGGCTGCCTGAGCGTCGACGTCCCAGTACTCGGCCGAGGTGAACGCCATGCGCTCACGCTCGCGGTCGACGATGAGGCGGGTCGCGGCGGACTGCACGCGTCCGGCCGAGATGCCGGTCTTGACCTTGTACCAGAGGACAGGCGAGACATCCCAGCCGTACAGGCGGTCGAGGATGCGGCGGGTCTCCTGCGCGTCGACGAGGTCGTGGTCGAGCTCACGCGTGTTTCCGACTGCCGCTTGGATCGCGTCCTTGGTGATCTCGTGGAACACCATGCGCTTGACGGGGACCTTGGGCTTGAGCGTCTCGAGCAGGTGCCAGGCGATCGCCTCGCCTTCGCGGTCCTCATCAGTGGCGAGCAGGAGCTCGTCGGCGCTCTTCAGTGCGCGCTTGAGTTCTGCGACCGTCTTCGTCTTGCGATCGGAGACGACGTAGTACGGGTCGAACCCGTTGTCGATGTCGATGGAGTACTTCCCGTAGGCCTGCTTGTCGGCAGCCGGGATGTCCTTCTTGTCAGCGAGGTCGCGGATATGGCCGACGGAGCTGAGTACCTCATAGCCGTCGCCGAGGTATCCCTGAATAGACCGCATCTTCGTCGGGGACTCGACGATGACGAGCTTCTTGCCTTCAGCCAAGGGTGCGTCCTTTCTTCGAAGCACACCATACACACCACCGTGTGGGGTCGTTCACAGTGAGTGAGGTCGCACGGCCGTCACTGTCCCTCGGGTGGCCCGGCACGGGCTCGGGAGACGGCTGCGAGTCCAGCGTACGCCGCCTGCACCTCCACGGTCGCCACGAAGCCCTCGAGAGAGCAGCCGGTGAGTGCCGCGCCCGCCGCCTCCGCGACCCGCGCGGCGAGCGCAC
>NZ_JBLVOH010000153.1:2964-3608 GCF_053543675.1 Microbacterium umsixpiens | reverse complement strand
ACCGCACCGTTGCCCTGGACCTACGACCTGGTGGTGACGGTCGAGGCCTCGGCGTCGACACGGTTGCAGCGCCTGCAGAGGGAACGCGGCCACGACGCGGCCGAAGCGGAGCGCCGCCTCCGCGCACAGGGCGAGGAGTCCGACCGCGTCGCGATCGCCGATGTCGTGCTGCGCACCGACGGCACCCTCGACGAGACGCTGCGCGCGACGGCTTCGCTGTGGGCGCAGCTCAGCGCAGAGCGTCCACCGCGGTGACGATCTCGGCCAGCGCACGTTCCACGTCGTCGCGCGCATAGCCGAGCAGCGCCGTCTCAGCCGGATCGGGCTCGTAGGCGATCACCGCGCCACGCCCCTGGACGATGAATCGGTCGGGCTGGAACGGATGCTCCTCGTCGCGCTCCTCGATCACGTGCGCGCTCCCTGCAGCATCCGCCAGCAGCTGGAAGTAGCCGCGGTAGGTGAGGTTGCGGTCGCCGACGAGGTAGGCGCGACCGCCCTCCCCGGCGTCGAGCGCGCCCCGCACAGCCTGCGAGAGCGACCGCACCGACATGTAGTTCGTGCCGCCGGGAGGGGCGAACAGCTCGGGCTCGTCGAGCTCGCCGCGCGTCCACGCGATCATTCGGGCGAATCGGCGCACCCCGCGC
>NZ_JBLVOH010000153.1:0-2927 GCF_053543675.1 Microbacterium umsixpiens | reverse complement strand
CGCCGACGATCGACGGCGGGTTCAGTGTCATCGCCGCGAAGCCGTCGTCACTCAGCGCCCGGGTGCGCTCATCCGCATCACGGCGGGCGGCGACGTACGGGATGCGCTCCGCCCACTCGGGATGCAGCTGGTGGTAGTAGCTGCCGATCTGCACGAAGCGACCGACCCCGGCAGCCTTGGCGAGCGCCGCGAACCGCGGCACCCCGACGCTCTGCGTGCGGTCCCAGAACGTGTCGTCCTCTTGATCGGCCGGCACGTGACGGATGTCGTTGCCGGCCGCGAACACGATCGCGTCGAAGCCCTCCAACATGCGCGGCGAGGCCTCGGCGTCGGTGTAGTCACCTCGGAGCCGCGGCATCCCGTGGACCGCACGCGGATCACGGTCGGACGGATCGCGGCGGACCATCACGGTGACCTCGTCCCCGTGCGCGACGAGGTCGGCGGCGACATGGCTGCCGATCATCCCGGTCGCACCGACGACCAGCACCCGGCTCACGCGAACACCGCCCGACCGTCGGAGATCACGGAGACCCCGTCGCGGCGCAGCTCGAAAGCGCCGTCGGGCCAGGACTCGAGGTCGAGCGCGTCGCCCGGGATCACGGGTCCGCTGAAGCGGCCCTGGAGTGCGATCAGATCGGCCGGATGCGCGCCCTGCTCGGCGGCGAGCGCGAGCGTGGTCGCGGCGAGGGTGCACAGCCCCTGCAGGATGGGGGTCGGCTGTCCGATCCGGGCCGACGCTTCGGGGTCGATGTGGATGTGATGGCGGTCACCGGTCAACCGGTACAGGGCCGCCTGGGTCGCGAAGGTCTGCACCACGGAGCGCCTGCCTTCCGGCCGCTCGGCGGATGCCGCTCGCGCGGGCCCCCGCTCTCCGCCGAATCCACCGACGCCGGGGGCGAACAGCGACCACGTCGCCGTGAACTCGTCGCACTCCACGATCACGTCGAAGATCGCCGCGGAGCCCTTGTCCCAGACGTCCCCCACCCGGGCCGAGAGGCGCAGTTCGCCGGTACGGGGCAGCGGACGGTGCACCTCGAGCGTCTGCGAACCGTGCACGGCACGGTCGTCGAAGGCCCCCGCTGCGGCGAGGACGTCGGGCGCCCACTGCGCGAGCGTGAGACCGAAGGTCGGCAGCACCCGCAGCCGATCCTCGAACACGAGGTCGAGGTCGGTGGCCGCCGCACCCACGGCGAGGGCGTAGAGGATGGCATCCTTCTCGTCATAGGCGACGGTCCGCTCACCGAGATCGCGGCCCGCCCAGTCCGCCGCACTCATGCGCCGTACACCGGCTCGGGGTCGACACTCTCGGCGACGAGAGCGCGCACGGCATCGCCGACCTCTGCGGCCGACCACCGCCGATCGAGCTCGCGCACCGGGCCGTGGCGCCAGCCTTCCTCCAGGCAGATGCGCCCACCCTCGACCTCGATGACGCGGCCGCTGATCGTGCAGTCCGCACTCGCGAGCCACGCGACCACGGGAGAGACGTTCGCGGGATCCATCCGGTCGAAGCCGTCTTCGGGCGCGGCCATCGCGTCGGCGAAGGGGCCCTCGGTCATCCGGGTGCGCGCAGACGGGGCGATCGCGTTGACCGCGACGCCGTAGCGTCCCAGCTCGGCGGCCGCGACCAGGGTCAGGGAGGCGATGCCGCCCTTCGCCGCGGAGTACGCCGCCTGCCCGATGCTGCCCTGGAGCCCTGCACCCGACGAGGTGTTGACCACCCGGGCCAGGGGCTGCCTGCCTTCTTTCGCCTCGGCGCGCCAGTAGGCGCTCGCGTGGCGCAGCGGGGCGAAGTGCCCCTTGAGGTGCACGCGGATGACGGCGTCCCATTCATCCTCGCCGGCGTTGACGAGCATCCGGTCGCGCACGAAACCGGCGTTGTTGACGAGGATGTCGAGGCGACCGAACGCGGAGATCGCCTGGTCGACGAGCGCTGCGGCCTGAGCGAAATCGGCGATGTCGGCTCCGTTGGCCACGGCTTCGCCACCCGACGCGCGGATGATGTCGACGACCTCTTGCGCAGGCCCGACCGACACGCCTGCGCCGTCGAGCGTCGTGCCGAGGTCGTTGACGACGACTGCCGCGCCCTGCCGGGCGAGTTCGAGCGCATGCTCGCGCCCGAGACCACGACCGGCGCCGGTCACGATCGCGACGCGACCTTCGAGGATTCCTGCCATGGATCGACTCTCCTTTGAGACTGTCCGGCTGATGAGCCGGCACCGACTGCGCGCGACGGGAGTGCGGTCGCGGATGACGATGCGCATGATCCTACCAACCAAGCAATTGCTAGGGCAAATGCGGTGAAGGGGTTATGAGTCAAACCAAGCAAGTGCTAGGGTGCCTTGAGCAAACGTTAGGTTAGGTGTCCGATGACGATCACTTCCACCCTGCATCCTTCCGGTGTCCGCACCGTGACGATGGACTACCCGCCGGTGAACGCCCTGCCCGTCGCCGGATGGTTCGACGTCGCCGCCGCGATGCACGAGGCCACCGCCGATGCGGCGACGCGCGTCGTGATCCTCCGGGCGGAGGGCCGCGGGTTCAACGCGGGCGTCGACATCAAGGAGATGCAGCGCATCGAGGGCTTCTCCGGCATCCTCGGCGCCAACCGCGGATGCTACGAAGCGTTCAAGGCGATCTACGAATGTGCGGTCCCCGTGATCGCGGCCGTCAACGGCTTCTGCCTGGGCGGCGGGGTCGGGCTCGTCGGCAACAGCGACGTGATCGTCGCCTCCGACGACGCGACCTTCGGCGTTCCCGAGGTCGACCGCGGCGCACTCGGAGCGGCCACGCACCTCTCCCGCCTCGTCCCGCAGCACATGCTCCGTTCGATGTACTACACGAGCCGCACGGTCACGGCCCAGCGGCTCGAGGAGTTCGGCTCCGTGACCGCGGTCGTGCCGCGAGCCGAACTCGACGACGCCGCGCTC
>NZ_JBLVOH010000152.1:42739-43363 GCF_053543675.1 Microbacterium umsixpiens | reverse complement strand
GGTCTTCGAGCGCTACCTGGTCGCGGACTGCAGCGCGCCGGAGGCCGCCGACCGCGCCGTCGCCGACGCCGAGCTGGCGCTGGGCCGGCTCGACGTGGTGGTGCTCGCCGCGGGCCGCATGCCGATCGGGCGTGCCGAGGCCACGAGCGACGAAGACTGGCGCGGAGCGCTCGGCGCGACGCTGGACTCGGCGTTCTTCGTGGCGCGGGCGGCACTCCCCCGTCTCACGCGCGGATCGTCGATCGTCGCGGTCACCTCGGTGAACTCATCGCTCGCCGCCCCTGCCCTGCCCGCCTACGCGGCCGCCAAGGCGGGCGTGGACGGCCTCGTGCGGCAGCTGGCGCTCGACTACGGCCCCCAGGGCATCCGGGTCAACGCCGTGCAGCCGGGCAGCATCTCAGCCGCGGACACCGGTGAGAGCGAGGGCTACCCCCTCGGACGCATCGGCCGACCGGAGGAGGTCGCCTCGGTCGTGGCATTCCTCGCTTCCGACGCCGCCTCCTTCGTCACGGGAACGTCCATCGCGGTCGACGGCGGCCTCTCGATCTCGTCCCCCGCAGCCTGGCTGAAGCCGGTCCTGCGGGATCGCTGGCTCTGATCCCGCAGTCCACACGACGAAGAAGG
>NZ_JBLVOH010000152.1:37225-42719 GCF_053543675.1 Microbacterium umsixpiens | reverse complement strand
CCCTTCTTCGTGCGGGGGCTCAGGCGTTGGAGTCGAGCAGCCCCTGGACTTCCTTCTTCAGCGCGTTGAGCCCGGCCTGGGCCTCGACCTGACCGGCGAGGATCGTCGCGACCCCGGCACCGATCGCGGCGTCGATCTGCGCCGTCACGGCGACACGGTCCCACGCGGCGCCCCGAGCGTGCTCGGAGACCTCCGTGCGGAACGCGCCCTGGAACTTGTCGGCCGCGAGCGCCGGGATCTTGTCGGCGACGCTCTTGGCGGCCGGAGCCACGGCGGAGTTCTCGTACAGCGCCGTCGCCGCTTCGACGTTGGTCGCCGCGTAGAGGATGAAGTCGCGGCTGGTGAGCTCACCCTCGCCCGCCGTCGCGAACACGCCGCTGCCCCACGCCCGGTTGAAGGAGTCCTTGCCCCCGGCCGTCGGACGCGAGATAGCCCCGATGTTGTCGATGATGTTCTGCGCGGCGCCGTTCGTCTTGACGAAGGTCGAGGCGAGCGGGGCGTCGTCGTAGAGCGCGGCCCGGCCGCTGGCGAACAGGATGCGGGCATCGCTGCGGGCGACGTTCGTCTGGGTCAGACCCTGGTCCTGCAGGGACTTGTACCAGATGACGGCCTCGACGCTCTCGGCGTCGCCCAGCGTGCACTTGAGGTCGTCTGTGACGACATCGCTGCCGAAGCCCCACATCCACGGCACGGAGTCCTTGAGGTCGGGGTTCTTGGTGACCGCGGCGTACGGGATCAGCGACTTGTCCTGCTTCTTGATCTTCTCGAGCGCGGTGGCGAACTGCTCCACCGTCATGCCCGACTTGATGCCGACGCTCTTCGCGATCTCGCCGTTGGTGATGATGCCGATGCCGGCGGCCGTGAGCGGCAGCACGAGCAGCTTGCCGTCCATCGTGTAGGAGTCGAGCACGCCCTGCGGGATGCCGAGCCCCTTCGCGAGGTCGGTGAGGTCGGCGAGCACGTTCATCGGCGTGAGGACCTGCCATCCGCCCGACTGGCCGACGCCCATGAGGTTGCCGGAGCGCCCGGTCAGAGCGAGCTGCGTGGCCGCCTGGTCGTACGGGTAGATGACCGGGGCGACCTTGACGCCCTCCTTCTTGGAGAACCCGTCGAGGATCCCCTGCCACGCGGACTTCAGCGCCTCCTCGCCGAGCGAGTTGCCGTAGAAGTTGATGGTCTTCGCGGCCGTCGCAGCACCGGCCGAGGCCCCTCCGGCACCGGCGCCGGGGGCGGCGGGCGTTGCACACCCGGCGAGCGCGAGGGCACCGAATGCGGCGAGCACGGTGCCGCCTCCGAGGAAGGCTCGGCGGCTCAACTGTGAGTTCGAGATGGTCATGGAGACTGCTCCTTCGAGGTGATGGGGGTAGAGCTGTTCGGGAGACGCATGGCTACCCCTTGACGGCTCCGGCGGCGAGGCCGGAGACGAAGTAGCGCTGCAGGAGGACGAAGATGATGACGAGCGGGAGCGACGTGATGAGGGACGCCGCCATGAGCGCCGGCCAGTCGGCCGTGCCCTCGCGGATGAACGCCTGGGTCAGACCTGCCGGCAGCGTCTGCTTGTCGGGGCCGGCGAGCGTGAGGGCAAAGAGGAGATCGCTCCAGCCGCGCATGAAGGCGAACATGCCCGCGGTGATGAGGCCGGGGACCACGAGCGGGAACACGATGCGGAACATCGTCCCGGTGCGGGAGAGACCGTCGACCTTGGCCGCCTCGAGGATGTCGTCGGGGAGGGCGTCGATGATGCCCTTCAGCAGGAACACCGCGAGCGGCAGGGTGAACGTCGTGAACGAAATGATCAGCGCCGTGTAGGTGTACAGCAGTCCGGCCGAGCTCAGCATCAGGTACAGCGAGATGAGCAGCAGTGCGCCCGGGATCAGCTGGCCGATGAGGAACATGAACATGATCGCGTTGCGGCCGCGGTAGCGGAACTTCGACAGCGAGTACGCCATCAGACCACCGACGAGCACCGCGAGCAGGGCCGTGCCGGTGGACACGATGATGCTGTTCAGCAGGTTCTTCAGCAGGAGGTCGTTCTGGAAGAAGCCGATGAAGTTCTCGAACGTCGGGTCGACCGGGAAGAACGGCCGATCCAGGGAGAAGACATCCTCCTTCTTCGTGAACGCGGTCGCCGTGAGCCAGTACACCGGCAGCAGGCCGAACAGGGCCAGCAGCAGGAGCAGCACGCGCCCCGGGATGGACAGGTGGGGGCGGATGATCGACTCCCCCACATCGCGACTACGGCGCATCACTTCTCCAGCCGTCGGTTGAGGAACAGGTATCCGCTCGTGATGATCGCGAGCAGGACGAGCCAGAGGGCGCCCATGGCGGAGGCCTTGCCGAGTTCGTAGCTGCCGAAGGCGAGGTCGTAGAGGCTGACCGCGAGCGTCGTGGTCGAGTTGCCCGGCCCACCGCCGGTCATCACGAAAATGGTGTCGAAGTTGCCGAAGTTGTAGATGAACTCGAGCACCGCGACCAGGGTGACGGGGCCGGCGATGTGCGGCAGCGAGATGTGGCGGAACCGCTGGGCGCGCGTCGCGCCGTCGATGGTGGCGGCCTCGATCTGCTCGCTGGGCAGGGTCTGGAGCACCGCGAGGGCGACGACCATGATCCAGGGGAACGAGTGCCAGGTCTTGGCGATGACCACCGCGGCCATCGCACCGGTCGGGGTGCCGAGCATGCTGACCTCGGGGAGCCCGAAGATCGAGAGCACGTGGTTGACGACGCCGTAGCTGTCGTTGAAGATCCACGCCCAGAGGAAGGAGACGACCACACCGGGCAGCAGCCACGGCAGCATGAGCGCGCCGCGCAGGATGTTGCGTCCGCGCATGCGGGCGTTCAGCAGCAACGCGAGGGCGACGCCGAGGATGAGCGGGAAGACCGTCGCGAGCGAGGCGAACACCAGGGTGGTGCCGAGACGGGCGAAGAACTCGTCCCAGACGGCCACGTAGTTGTCGAGGCCGACGAACGTGCGCTCGGGGCGGAGCAGCGACTGGTCGTACAGGCTGGTCCAGATGCTCGACACGAGAGGGAAGATCGCGATCACGAGGAACAGGAGGACCGCGGGAAGTGCGATCATGAAACCGAAGGTGCGGTCCTTCGCCCCCAACGTGGAGCGCCGCCCTGAGCGAGGCTCGACGGCCTTCTGCTCGCTCTCTGCGGGCCGCTCGAGTATGGCTTGTTGCATTGCAGTCACTTTCCAGTAGAGACGACCCCGGAGGGCCCTGCGCATCGTCGTCACAGTCGTCGACGTCGACGTGCGGCCAGTTAACCACAATGCGGATGCGAAATCCACAAAATGCATAAGACACCCACAATTGTGTTGCTCGAAGCCATTTCGCTGAATAGGATGACTGGCAACGGCGACGAGCCGCGGTCGCGCAGATGCGGCCACATCACCAAGGAGGAGTCACCATGGCGTCGGAATCGGTAGGCGGCACGCAGACCGTCGAACGGGCGATGTCGTTGCTCGCATGCTTCACGGAGGAATCCGGCGAGCTGAGGGTCTCCGAGCTCTGCACGCTGACCGGCCTCGGCCAGTCGACGGTCTCTCGCATGATGTCGGCACTCGACCGCATGAAGTTCGTGGTGCAGGACGCCCGCACGGGCCTGTACCGCCTCGGCCCTGCGGCGGTGTCCCTGGGCACGGTCGCGATCAACGGCTCGCCCATCTTCCGCGCCTCGCGGCAGATCGCGCAGAACCTGGCGCGCCGCATCGAGATCGGCGTCAACGTAGCCGAGCTCAGCGGCTTCACCTTCACCTACCTCTGCAACTTCGAAGGCGCCCTGGCACCGAAGTCGTTCGCCATGGCGGGTCGCACCGGACCGCTGCACGCCACCGGCATCGGCAAGGCCCTGCTGTCGGGCATGTCCGATGCACAGGTCGACGAGTACTTCGCGCAGACGCCGCAGCGCTTCACGCCGCACACGATCGTCGACCGCGCCGCGATGCAGACCGCCCTCGACGAGACGCGCAGCCGCGGCTACGCGACCGAGATCGAGGAGCTCGCCTTCGGTCGCGCCTGCATCGCCGCGCCGATCCGCAACCGGGCGGGTGAGATCGTCGCGGGCATCTCTGCCAGCGGCCCCCTCTCCGTGCTCGACCTGCACGAACCGCATCAGGAGCTCGCCCTGCAGCTCATCGAAGCCGCCGACGAGATCTCGGTGGCCCTCGGGTACAGCCCGTCCCGCACCGCTTCGGCGTTCGCGGCACTCTGACCCTCGGCCGCACTGCGGCTTCCCCCTCTGACGACGGCACCTGCCGCCGGCCGTTCGACCACCCCGTCTATTGGAGACCCCAGTGAGAATCACGCGCGTCCAGACCTTCCCCCTCTACCTGTCGAAGGAGGATGCGAACAACTCGTACGCCGGCGACACCGCCGTGGATCACCGCGGGTACGTCATCCGTCCGCCGTGGCGGAGCCTGTACTCCCCCGGATACGAGACGCTGCTCGTCAAGATCGAGACCGATGAGGGTCTGGTCGGCTGGGGCGAGGCGCTCGCCCCCGTGGCCCCCGTCGTCGCGGCGGCGATCGTCGACAACCTGCTCACCCCGCTCATCCTCGGCGAGGATCCGCGCTCGGTGCGCACGCTGTGGCACCGCATGACCGAGTCGATGCGCGAGCGCGGACACCTCACCGGGCACCAGGCCGACGCCATGGCCGCCGTCGACATCGCGCTCTGGGACCTCTGGGGCCACGCCACCAGCCTCTCGGTGTCCGAGCTCGCCGGCGGACGCTTCCACGAGGTGCTGCCGACCTACGTCTCCGGCATCCGCGGTGTCGACGACGTCGAGCGCGCCGAGAAGACGGCGGAGCTCGTGGAGGGCGGCGTCCGCCGCATCAAGCTGCACCTGGGTGTCGACATCCGCACCGACCTGGCGACCTACGACGCCGTCCGCGGTGTGCACCCCGATCTCGACGTCGCGCTCGATGCGCACTGGACGTACCGGCTCGGCGAGGCGCGTGCGCTCGGCCGCGAGCTGGACGACCGGCGCGCATGGTTCTTCGAGGCGCCGCTCGCCCCGGAGGACGTGGAGGGGCACCGCGATCTCGCGACCGCTCTCGCCACCCCGATCGCGATCGGTGAGGCCATGCGCAGCCGCTTCGAGTTCACGGACTGGCTCACCCGCCGCGCGGTCGGCCTCACGCAGCCCGACATCGGCCGCACCGGTATCACCGAAGGCCTCGCGATCGCCGCGGTCTCCGATGCCTTCCACGTGCCGGTCGCGCCGCACCACTCCGCCGCATTCGGCATCGCGATGGCCGCCGGCGTGCATGTCGCGGCGAGCGCCGCGTCGCTCCTCGCCTTCGAGTACCAGCCGTTCACCCTTCCCGTCGCCAACCGCCTGCTGACGACCCCGCTCGAGGTGCGCGCAGACGGCGGGTTCGTCGTGCCGACCGGCCCCGGGCTCGGCGTGACCGTCGACGAGGACGCGATCCAGGAGTACGTGCGGCACTGATCCGCATCGACATCCGACGAAGAACGGGTGGGTGGG
>NZ_JBLVOH010000152.1:33480-37183 GCF_053543675.1 Microbacterium umsixpiens | reverse complement strand
TTCTTTCGCGTCAGTTCCCGATGCGCACGAACTGTGCGGCGCTGACCCGGTGGATGCTGGTGTTGCGGACTTCGAGTCGGACCGTGCCGGTGGCCTCGGCGGCGTAGCGGAACGAGCCCAGCGAACGCCAGGCCGCCGCGCCCTGCGTCTGGTCCACGATGACCTCGGAGCTGCCGTCCTGATGCTCCACGACGTAGGCCGCCGAGGTCGTGGTCGTCGAGTTCGTGGGGTACCAGACCGAGACGCGGTAGAGACCGGCATCCGGCAGCTCCACGTTCCACGTCACCGCGCTGCCCATGGAGTCGGAGTCGCTGTACCGCGTCCTGGTGCCGTTCCAGCCGGACAGGCCGCTGGGGTACCAGTTGCCGGACTCCAGATAGCCGGGCCACGGGGACTGGGTGTGCGCGATGACGCCCTCGTCGGCGACGCGCACGAGCACACCCCGGCGCAGGGTCTGATCGAGACGCGCCTCGAACCGCGTCGATGATCCAGGCGCGACGCCCGAACCCGCGGTCACCGTCCAGGTGTGGGTGAGATCGGATCGCGGGGGCACTGTGATGCTCGTGCTCTGCTGCCCCACACTCCACCCGCTGACGCCGTACAGCGCGAGCGTGCCCTGCAGCGGGGTGACGCCCGTGTTGATGACGAGCGCGGTGAGCTTGGCGACGGCGCCCGGTCCGCTGACGATCTCGACGTCGGAGGTGAGTGACACCAGCCGTCGACGGTCGATCACCTCGATCGCGGCCGCGCGCAACTGCACCGGATCCTCCCCCGCGACCGTCACGTTCGCGGTGACATCGACCTCGCCGAGCTCCGCGTTCGTCGCGATGATCGCCGCCGATTCCACCCGCGCGGAGCCCTCCGCGGGGACCGTGATCGCCGGTACGGTGCCGTCGAGCTGCCACCCCGCCGGCAGGGCCACCGTGATGTCGCCGGTGATCGGGTCACCGGTCGCGTTGCGCACCTCGAAGATCAACGGCACGCGGTCCCCGGCCGTACCCGTCGCCTGCGCGATCACGTCGCCCACGATTCCGGAGTTGGCTCCGGTGATCCGGGCGGGCAGCCGCAGGGTCACCTCTTCGATCGTCGTCCCGCCCGTGGTGATCGCGTACCGGAATTTGTCGGTGAGGTCGTCTACCGGGATCGTCCACTCGTAGGGATACGCCTTCGCGGGAGCCTGCTTCGCCGGCTTCCCGCCGATGCGATACGACAGCGTCGCCTGCTGCTCAGTGTCGATCTGCACGTAGGCGTCGTAGCCCTGTCCGTCGGGCCGCACCAGGAGCATCCCGCGGGCGATCCCGTAGTCGGTGGCGGGGTCGGTGTCGACCTCGTGGAAGCTGTCGCGGCCATGATCGGCCACGTCGTCGAACGGCAGCCCGGGGCGCTGCACGTCCACGTTCCGGATGACGAGGGCGACGAGCCCGCGCGCCGGCACAGTGACGGTGACCCGACCGTTGGCGGCCGCGCCGGTGGACCGGCTGCCGTTCGCGGTCACCAGCTCGACGGCACCCGAGAAACCTCGGGGAATGCCCGTGAGCTCGGTGGCGAGGTCGACGATCACCTGCTGCGCCGCACCGGCGGAGTTGGTGAGGCTGACGTAGAGAGCATCGTTGCCGACGCCGCCGATCCAGTTGACGAGCGGATTGGAGACCGAGATCAGCCCCGCAGGGAGATAGGGCCAGACGCCGTCCTCGCCGAAGAAGGTCCCCGGGGCGTGGCCGTAGGCGAAGAACTTGAAGTAGGCGAAGTCGGCCTCGAACACGTGCGGGAACTCGATCGCCCCGCCGCTGCGGTAGAAGCTCTCACTGAGCAGGTAGTCCATCGCGAGGCCGAGCTGCGCGGGGGCGTGATGGAAGTAGTACCCGGTGATGCCCACCGGACCGCTCGTCGCGAAGTCGGGCTTCATGTGCGCGACCTGGAACTGTCGGCCGTAGTAGCCGGGATAGGTCGTGAACCGGCCGATCACCATGTTGTGGGCGATGTCGGCCAGCAGCTCGTCGCCGATGTGATGCGCCAGTCGCAGCAGGGCACCCGCCCAGCACGGGTTGAACACATAGCCCCCGCCCGGGTTGGTCAGTGTGCTGACGCCGAGCTTGAACGACGACAGCGCCTCGAACGTGAGACCCGAGGGAGACACGTACCAGGCCGGGACGGTCTCGGTCGGCACGTTCGTGGTCGGATACGACGGCAGCGACGAACGCGACTCCCAGTCGTACTGCTGCTTGATCACGTGGCCGGCCGGCACCGTGACCGTGCCACCCGGAACCGGGCGGACCGCCGTCTGCGTGATGAAGCGCTGCACCTCCCGGTACGCGCCGTCGAGGAACTCGGTCTCGCCGGTCGCCTCGAACATCTCGAGCAGGTCGACCCAGTATTTCGAGAAGCTGTACGCGAACCCGCCGGGCGGCTGACCGTTGCTGCGGTACGGCTCCAGGATCTGCTCCTGGGAGTAGCGGCGGGCGATCAACGTCGCCTCGGCGAGGTACGCCGGATCCCCGGTGACCCGGTACGTCGCAAGAGCGTTCGAGAACGGCGCCCTGCTCTGCCCGACGACGCCGGCCTTGGTCGCCTTCACCGCGAGCCGCTGGATGCCGGCGTTGCGGCCGTGCGTGAGCTGGTAGAGCGACGCCAAATTCACGGCATCCGTGGGGATCCGGCCGATGCGGTACTGGCTCGTGTCGTTGTAGACCGGGCTCCCGATCATCGGTGTATGCCCGATGCCCTTCCGGGAGAGCTGGTACTCGACGAGCGGCCGCGCGCGGCGGTCGTACAGAGTGCCGTCTGCTGTGCCGGTGAGATAGTGCGCCGAGAGCACGACACCACTGGCCGCCGCGCGCACGGCATCCTCGTTCTCCACGTCGACGAACCCCTTGGCGCGATTCCACCAGCCGGAGTACGAGGGGATGTAGTCGGTCGAGTCGTCTCCGTCGGGTTCCACCGCGATCAGTGCCGCCATCGCGTGCACGGCGTCGGTGAGCGAGCGGTCGTAGACGTTGCTGCGGTAGGCGGTCAGCCCGTACTCGTTGCGGCACAGCTGCGCGTACGTGCCGTACAGCGTGTCCGGGCGGGCCGCGAGGCCGAACGCGAATCCGCGCTGCTCGCCGACGGCCATGGCCGTGCGCAGCCCGGGCTGCGGCGCGTACATGCTGGGCACGATGTCGAGGCTGTCGTTGCGCAGACTCATCCCGTAGGGCTGCCGGTCGGCCATCAGCTGGCGCTCGTGCACGAACTCGGCCACTTCCGCGGGCAGGTACACGCCCGAGGTGACGGCCACATCGCCCACGGCGTACTGGGTCAGCGCCATCGGCGCGAAGAGCTCCCATGCGCCCAGGGGCGCGGATCCGTCGAGCACCGAGAGCGCGTGCTGATACGACCCGCACAGCACCTCGTCGAGGTCGTCGAGCGATTTCGCGTCCTGGCTCTGGTAGCCGACGATGTAGTCACCGGCGGTCTTGGCGGTCAGCACGTAGTGCGCCTCAGGGTGGGCGCCCTCCAGCCGCCAGCGGACGACCAGGTCGACGTCGTCGGTGCTCGTGGTCAGCTCGATGGCCTGCGAGCCGAGCACCTG
Organism: Microbacterium umsixpiens; assembly: GCF_053543675.1. NCBI lineage: Bacteria > Bacillati > Actinomycetota > Actinomycetes > Micrococcales > Microbacteriaceae > Microbacterium > Microbacterium umsixpiens. Next base: position 33,615 of record NZ_JBLVOH010000152.1, on the reverse strand, counting down.
GTAGGAGGTGAAGCCGAGCCAGCTCGGCGCCAGGGGTCCGTACAGCTCGGGAGCACTCCCCGACGGCAGTGTCCCCTCCAGCACGAGCCACTGCTCGTCGAAGCGGTGCGCCGGGTCGGTGACCTGCAGCCACCC